>JAAYLD010000099.1 GCA_012522015.1 Clostridiales bacterium | reverse complement strand
CTTATCGTAACACATACTTATGAGTTTTCCACCTAAAATCAGAATTTTTTTGCGATTTTAATATATCTGATGATTATTTATACGCTCAAAAAAACCACACGTTTAAAACGTGCGGTTTTGACATTTCTTATCGTAGCCGTTGCGTCAATTTCCTTTCAATTTTTGGATTAACTTTTGAATCCTGTTTGCTTTCGTTTCTTCTTTTTTTGCCAGCTCAATGCTGTTGACCTGCTCTCTTTTCAAATAATCCGGTTGTTTTAAAAAAGCCTCTAAAACTCCGCCATCAGCGAGAGCTTTTTCAAGATAAGCGGGCGTGGTAAATACCCGTGGCTGCTCGTCCTTTTCCAATGTAACGCGTACCACATCTCCGATATCTTTGCCGATAGTGCGGCGGATGAACTCATTGTAGACAAGATAATGCCCGTTTCGAGAGGGGAGAAGGGTATGCTGAAACGGATGCCCGTCAACCGTAATTTTCACGGGAATATTGCCCTTTGAGCCAAAACACTCCTCGGCAGATTTGGGAAAATAAAATACACTCCATTGAATTTTTCCTTCAAGCCGTTTAATTTCAGCATCAAATTCGTATGTCATAATGAAAACTCACCTCGCATAACAGCTTTTCCGTCCATCTCCGACACTTTAATAAAACCTGCTTTTTCATAAAGTCTATACGGCCCTTTATAATCCCATTCATATCTCTTCTCGAATAACGGGATACCCCTCGACGGCAGCATAAACCTTCGGCTCTTGCGTCATCTACTACGCGCTGCAAATATCACGGTACACCCTGTATTTAATTGATTTTCCACAGACAGGTCGTTTTGTTGTATATTATAACATATTCGTTTGTGAAATTGGTGCGATATTTAATATTGTAATTTATATAATCACACAAAATGTGCAATCATGTTGTAACACAGCAGTTGTTATGTTAGACTTTTATAAATGAGTGCTGACGGCTCAAATAATTTGTGTGTGATATTTAACAATGTTTAAATTAGAAAATTCACGAACCCAAAACTTTGATATTGGCAGATATAAAGGCAGCTGGGGTGATTTAGGAAACGGCAAATACAACAACCCCGTCTTGGCAGGCGATTTTTCAGACCCCGACATAATAAGGGTGGGGGATGATTATTTCCTCATTTGTTCTACAATGCAGCTGTCGCCGGGGCTGACCGTTCTTCATTCCACTGATCTTGTGAACTGGAGAATAATCAATAACGCCGTACGGGATTTAACCCAGATAAGCCCTAACTACAACTGGGACAAAATGAATGGCTATTCAAGATGTATCTGGGCGCCGTGCATTACTTATAATAAAAATAATGGCACATTTTATATTCACTTCGGGACACCGGACGACGGCTTTTTCATGGTAAAAACTCGCGACCCCTTTGGCGAGTGGAGCGATGTATATGAGGTAAAAAGAGCCGACGGCAGCCGCTTTGGCTTCGGCTGGGATGACTGCTCCGTTTTATGGGATGACGATCAGGCTTATTTCGTCGCAACAAACTTTGCTGACAACTATAAAGGGTACCTTTTCAAGCTTTCCGACGACGGGACAACCGTTTTAGACGATGGTGTTCTTATTCATGCCCCGCATGACGAATACGGGCCTTTGGAATATAGGCCTGAGGCAAACAAGCTGTTCAAAAAAGACGGCAAATATTACTTCTTCCACAACGGCTGCTACACCATTGAGGGCACGACTGTCAGAATGGCCTTTATTATGAGGTCAGACTGCATTTACGGCGTACATCCAGACGGAAGTAAAGGCACTTTTGATAATCCCGGCAAATATGAACACATAAAAGAGCCCTTCGTTCAGGGTTTCAGAGAGCCGTGCCAGGGCAATATCGTTGATGCCATAACGCCAGAGGGCGTAAAGTGGTATTTTTTCACACATCACGGAAGCACCGACAAAGACGGCCGCCCCTGCAGCCTGCTTCCACTCGAATGGCAAAACGGATGGCCGATTGTCAAATGCGGGCAACATGAAGGCAAGATGATCTGGGAGAACCTTGATAAGCCATTCCCCGACAGTAAAAAGATTTATCCTGTGACAAGCGATGATTTTGACAGTGCAAAGCTGGGGCATCAGTGGATGTGGAGTTTTCAGCCAAGAGCTGATATGTATTCGCTGTGCGAACGCCCCGGTCACCTCAGGCTGTACGCTTACAAGCCTTTAGCTGAAGACAAAATCGAGACAGCAGGCAACACTTTGCTTCAAAGAAATTATAGGTACAACGAAAACACTGCCATTTCCAAATTTGATATATCGGGCATGGCGGAAGGCCAATACGCAGGGCTTTTACACGCTGCAGGCCGTTTCCATTATGGCATTGGCGTCAGCGTCGAAAACGGTAAACGCTATATCAAGATTGTATCAAACAATAATAGGGGAATCATAACTGAGTTTGATGCGTCAGTTAAAATTGTCTGGTTTAAATCAGCATGGGACTTCGATTTTGTAAACAGCTTCTATTACAGTTTTGACGGAACAAACTATGTGCTGGGAAAAAATAACATACAATTGAGGGGCAATGACTACAGAGGTGACTATATAGGCTTTTATAATTACAACAATATCTCCGAGTCGGGTTATGTTGATATAGATTACATTAAGGTAGAGTCTAATTAACACATAAATAAGGCTTGGCGATAAAGTTATATAAGCATAAGTGAAGATATAAATAAGGAGTTACAGAAAAAACAGCAATCCGTGAAAAAGATTGCCGTTTTTTCGGGGGAAGATGTATTCGCCCATCTCCATACGAGCCGGGGCACGGCTCTCTTGTGCCACCGGCACCTCATTCACTACCGTGCACCTCGATCTCACCTGCATATTAAATCAAAAAAAGAAACCGGACACACGGTCTGGTTTCTTTTTTTCTGGGGGAAGGTGGATTCGAACCACCGAAGTGATGACACAACAGATTTACAGTCTGCTCCCTTTGGCCTCTCGGGAATTCCCCCGTATTCTATAAATTTTATAATGTCGCGCCGGTTAAACTTAGCTAACCGGCGCGACAAAGCTGGTGAACGGAGTCGAACCATCAACCTGCTGATTACAAATCAGCTGCTCTACCGTTGAGCCACACCAGCACTTCTCGCCTCTTTTTAGCGGCGTTTTTGATTATAGCATATGCTATTATTTTTGTCAACACAAAAAACTACGTTATTTTCACGATTATTTAAACTGTTTTTTCCTTTCGTTAAAACCCTATTTTGGTTTATATGACAGAGAAAAGAGATGGGTAATTTCGATTTACTTGTGACTGTCAAGATAGTTTTGAAGAATTATTTCCGCCGAAAGCGCATCAACTGCCCCCTTGCGCCGGCGTCCGCGTGTGTCCGTTTCGTTCATTATTCTATGAGCTGCTGCCGTTGTCAGCCTTTCATCAAAAAGCTCAACCGGAAGCCCTGTCAGTGTGGCAACCTGTTCGGCAAAGGCGCGTACACGCTCGCTGCGAGGCCCCTCCGTGCCATCCATGTTTATAGGATTGCCAATCACTATAAGCACAACTCCATGGCGCTTCGCCTCATTGGCAACGGCACGTGCTGCGCTTTTTATTCCGGTGGCGCGTAAAACGCCGACTCCGCTTGCAAGAAAGCCTGTCACGTCAGATATGGCAATGCCTGTTCTTGCATCACCAAAATCAACGCCCATAACGCGCCCTTTTCGCTTATTTTCGTCATTTATCAAAGTTTTATCCCTCTGTTTTGTATAAATTCAGTAATGTCCTGTTCGGTTGGAACGGAGGTGAGTGCGCCGGCACGCGTCACAGATATTGCGCCGGCAACGTTAGCGTAGCGCACGGAGCGCATTATGTCGCCTGTACGCATATATTCAGCGGCAAGCGCAGCCGTAAAAATATCTCCCGCTGCAGTCGTGTCAACGGCTTCGACATCGTGTGCCGGTATAATGTTATAATATTTGCCATCATAAAAGAAAACCCCACGGCCTCCCATTTTTATAACGTAATACTTCGCTTCAACCATAGAAGCAAGCCGTATCACCGCGCGCAGGCAAGACTCCGTGTTTCTTGGCGCAATCCCTGTAAAGGTTTCAAGCTCGGTTTCATTCGGTGAGAATATTTCACATGGATAAAGCTTGTCAAGCGGATAATCAGCTCTCGCCGACACCGCATCAATAATAACCGGAATATCCTTCTCCGCTGCATATCTGGTCGCCGCGATTACGGCTTTTTCCGGAATCTCAAGCTGTATCAGCACACAGTCAGGGAGCGACGTGAATGCTTCCTCAACGTCAATCGGAGAAAGGTATGAGTTTGCCCCGGGAAACACAATTATTTGATTTTGACCCATTTTTTTGTCAACTACTACCGAAGCAAGCCCTGTCGGAGCTTTTCGCTCCATAAAAATAAAGCGTGAATCTATCCCAGCCTCACGATATATTGTGCGCAAACGCTGACCGTTGCTATCCGCCCCGACACGAGCGCAAAAAATACATTCCGCTCCAAGAAAAGTTAGCGCGATCGCTGAATTTGCTCCCTTTCCGCCAGGCATATAATCATAGGAGGTGCCCATTACCGTTTCACCCGGATGTGGCGCTCTATCGGTATGCTGTATGAAGTCCATATTAGCACTGCTTACGACAAGAATCCGTGGTTTTTTTGGCATCATGGCAAAACTTCCTTAAAATATTTTACTATTAAACTATTATTTATTTTATCTTACAATAATGCCAAAATCAATAACCGGTCGTCAAAATATTGGTGTTTTTGCAATCAAAAACCGTCTCTTCACGATTCTTCACAATAATATTTCATAAAATTAATATAAATATAATAATTATATTGAATCAGGACGAGATGTAGG
>JAAYLD010000098.1 GCA_012522015.1 Clostridiales bacterium | reverse complement strand
GAACACCAATTACGCAGCTCACCTGAACATATTCATGTGCATCAAGTATGTTCTCGAGCTGTGACGGATAAACATTATATCCGTTTGTTATTATCATTCGCTTGATTCTCTGCCTGAAATAGACAAACCCGTCGCTGTCCATTACGCCAAGGTCGCCCGTATGAACCCACAAAAGCCCGTCAGCATGACGCCGCAGCGTTTTTTCCGTTTCTTCCGGCTGGTTTAAATAACCGAGCATGACAGTCGGGCCGGCGATGCAGATTTCGCCTTCCTCGCCGTAGGGCACCTCTTCCTCCGTACCAACCTTAACAATTTTATAATACATATCGGGCAATGGCTGGCCGATGCTTCCTTCCTTTGCAAGGTGAATCGGCGTTAAGCAGCTTGCCGTTACGCACTCTGTTGTGCCATACCCCTCGCGGATGCGGATTTTACAGTTGCGTTCTTCAAGAAACTTGTCAAAGCGGCGCTTAAGCTCAACCGTCAGTGTATCGCCACCGCAGAACACTCCTTTAAGGCAAGAGAGATCAGCCTTTTTCATGCATGGTTCGCGAAGCAGCGCCTCATAAAGTGACGGCACACCGGCAATGAAATTACATCTGTATTTTAAGATCATTTTTGCATAGCTTTTTGCCGTGAAGCGCGGCACAAGTATGCAGCGACCGCCGTTTGCAAGTATCGAATGTATTGTCACGCCAAGGCCAAAGCCATGGAATATCGGCATTACACAAAGCATGCTGTCGCCCGGTTCAAACATCGGGTTTGCAACTAAAATCTGACGTGCAAGCGCGTTGAAGTTGTAGTTTGACAAAAGTATACCCTTTGTAATGCCGGTCGTTCCGCCGCTATATAAAATAACAGCAGGGTCGTCCTTCTTTCGCTCGACACGATATTTCCAGTGATATTTACGTCCGCCGCGTAAAAAGTCATTCCAGAAGACAACGGGCGCGTCTGATGGTATGCGCTTAACCTTCAGACCTTCCGTCAGCATATATCCTGCCTTAAGCTGCGGCGACATTTCATCCTTTATGCGGGCTATAATTACCTGCTGAAGATCGACATTTTGACGTATCGCTTCAAATTTGCCGTAAAACTGATCAAGTGTCAGTGCGACAACGCTGCCCGATTCCTTTATATAAAACTCAATCTCGCGCTCGCTTGAGAGTGGATGAATCATATTGGCAATAGCGCCGACTAAGTTTACAGCATAAAACATTATGACTGCCTGAGGGCAATTTGGCATACAAATCGTCACGCGGTCGTCCTCGCGTATGCCAATAGCGCGAAGCGCTTTAGCGCAAAGCTCGACTTGAGATGCAAATTCCCGGTACGTAGTCTTACATCCCATGAAATTGTATGCTATGTACTTCGGGTATTTCTTCACCATCTCCTCGACGGCATCCCACATCGTCCCCTCGGGATAGGAAAGCGTTGGCGGCACGTCTCCATAACATGATAGCCACGGAGCCTTCACTTCATTTGATATCATCACACATACCTCATTTAACTATTACTTGCTAAAACTATGCATATGTCAGTACTTACTGATTGCAACAAAGGGAATAATTGTTAGATAAAACTAAAAATTAATATTCCACCGGCGACATGATTGGCAGATCAAGCAGCTCCGGCTCAGCTAAAAGACGGCGTACAAGACGAAGACTGTTTGCAAAATAATAGCCATCCGCTATGCGCTCATCAATCGTTATGCCAAGCTCAAGCGCATTTTTCATCGTGACAGTACCGTCCTCACTGAAAAATGGCGTAGGTTTCTTTTCGCCAACGACGACGAAAACTGAATTCGTACCCCAGTTCGTCAAATGATGATAGTTTGCGCGCATTTTTATACTGCCAAGGTTTGATATAAATACTGACGTGTAATAAGGGTCGATTTCAGCAAATACTTTTGGATACCAGCCATGATAATCGAGCCAGCGCAACAGCTTCACTAACAGTTTCAAAATTGGGCGCGGCAACTTGATGATAATGTCCATCACATCCGTTGTTTTATCGGTTTCATTGGTGTGGCGGACGCTATAGACAATTTTTTTAACCTGCTGATATACTTGCTCAACAGGCGAGACGTCAGTTTCCTTGTCAACTCTGACTATTGAAAGGACTTCTTCTCCTTCGTCTGAAAACTTTTTCTTTACAACGAACGATAATGTTATGTCGTCGCGTTCATATAACCTGTTACCTGCATAAAAACGGTTCATCCTCGGACGCAGAGCAAAGGTTTTAGCTGTTGCTGCGCATATTACATGAAAAAATGTATATTTAAATTCAGGATTTCCCTCATTTTTCTTTTCAAGATACGCTTCTATGGCAGTCAGATCAATAACCTCGTTGAGCACCGCCTCGTTGTCCGTGCGCCTTGGAATTAAAAACGGCATCAATACGTGCATCGTATCCAAGTCGCGAACAAGACGCCCGTCATATCTGTCGCCGCGCCTTCTTTTTCTTTTTTTGTTGTCTTTAGATTCCTTCGGTTGAGCTGACATTTTTATTAATCCCCCGGAGCTAAAAAGTGCGTTTTTATATAAGTATTTTTTATTTAATTACAGGAATGTATTAATGTTTTACAGTCTTCTTATACTATCTTTACTGTTATCACTAAGTTAATTTCGCCCTTTTATTCTTCTTTATCTTTATCAGTATCGCTGCTGTCCCGATGTGTAAGGAAACTCCTCTGCAGCCTCTGTCCTAAGACACGCATATAAGCCGTTGTCATTGCAGATAAGCGGCGTATAAGCCAGCTAAGTAGGAGCAGCACTCCAAATGTAACAACCCAGGCAATAACGTCAAGGTGTATTTCAATATCTGTCGGCACAAATCTTTCAAGCGAATCTGTCACAGTGAAGAGTATGACAAATACGGCGATATAAATTCCCACCGTTATCTTCGGCGCGCCAAATCCGCGTCGCCTAAATATAAATATACCGGTGATGACCGATACGCAGACGACACAATATTTAATAAATGTCAGTATTGTAGCTGTAAACGTCAACTGTGCTCCCGTGCCCGATCCTGTGAAAATCAAATTGACGATGTACATCACCGGAACAAGCATACCAAAGCAGTATAAAAACCACTGAAGCTCGGCAAGCACACGTTCCGGCCACGACATACGAGGTGCGTTTTTTACAAGCTCACGCGAAAAACCTTCGATATCAGGCCCAATAACAAGGGAAAAATCCTCGCTGCGCGCCTTACATTCTTCTGCCATTCCAATCAGGTCGGAAACTGTTTCCTCGTATACGACCTCGTTCATATGGTGTGATAATAGATAAGCAGAAATGCGGCGTATTATTTTCCTGTCATCCGGTGATACACTGGCAAGGCTTTTTTTTAGGACTCTTTTCATTTTGAATCGCCACTGCCCTCCTCACCAAAAATTTCGGCAACAGCCGCCGATAGCTTGGTCCAATAATTATAAAATGATGATAGGTATTCCATCCCGGCTTGTGTTATTGTGTAATATTTGCGTTTTGGGCCAAGCGGCGACGGCAAAAGCTCCGAGACAATCATTCCCGCGCGCAAAAGACGCATCAGTATCGGGTATATAGTTCCCTCGGAGACATCTTTAAAGCCGCTTGTCCGGAGCAGTTCAATTATCTCGTATCCATATGTAGTGCGCACACTGATTATTTTGAGAATACACCCTTCAAGCGTGCCGCGAATAAGTTGTGATTTGTCAAAATCCATACGAGAAGTACCCTATAAATTTTTTCCGCTATATTGTATCACATAGTACCGCACGTGTCAACCAAATAGAAATAAATTATCTACAAATTATTTATAATTTAAAACTATATAAAATACGTAATAAAACAAAAAAGCCAGATGTGATACTTAGCTTTTGTTAAATCACAATCTGGCCAAAATTCTTTGCTGAAATAGCTTTATAGCATATCAATCAGATGTGGGGCAATCCTTCATAAGAGACGCCATCTCCGCTGCTATAGCATCTGGTGTAAATCCAAGCTCACGGTAAAGTGAATCAATATCTCCGTGCGGTACGAAGCGCCCGTCTATTGCTCGTATGGCTGTTCTCTGCTTTTGTGTGTGCCCGTTTGCTTTATGCTCCACAGCATCACACGCAAACTCCGCCGCAAGCTTTTCAGCTATGCCTCCGCTCTTCATCCCCTCTTCAAGTAGGTAAACAAGCTTTGCGCCACAGCATAATTTTATGATTTCATCAGCGTCAAACGGATATATCTTCACAAGCTTTATTATACCGACGGAATATCCGCCGCCAGCTTCCGACAACATCTTCGCCGCCATAACAGCATTTGCTGTTATACGCCCGTATGTCACAATTATAGCGTCAGGTGACGGCGGCAATCTATATTTTAGATCAAAGCTTCCAACAAAGCCTTCCCTGTCGTATTCAATCTCCGCTCCTTTCGGATAACGGACGATATTAATTTCATCCGACGCAAGCGAACGTGTAAACGCCTCCTCTTGCTCATCATAAGTTTCAGGCGAATATATAACGACGCCGGGAATTGATGAAAACAACGAAACATCGTATATCCCTTGATGTGTAATGCCATCTTCTGGGACAAGCCCGCATCTGTCAAGGGCAAGCGTCAGCGGCAAGCGCTGAATTGCGACATCGTGAAAAAGCTGATCGAAACTCCGCTGTGCGAAAGTCGAGTACATAGCGCACACGGGTTTCATGCCGGAAAGCGACAGCCCGCCGCAGAAAGCGACAGCATGCTCCTCAGCTATGCCAACATCAAAAAAGCGGGTCGGGTATCGGCGGGAAAAATCAAGAAGCCCCGTTCCGGCGCACATCGCCACGGTGACGGCGCAGATAGAACTATCCCCTGCCGCTGCGCGGCACATTATCTCACCAAAACGCGATGAAAAAGACTCCCCGCCGTTCAGAACATCGCCCGTTTCTACATTAAGACCCTCGACTGAGTGATAATTTTCGGGATGAGCCTCGGCGAAATTGTAGCCTTTACCTTTTTTCGTTACCATATGGACAAGGCAGCATTCGCCACGCGATTTAATCTCGCGCAAAACGTCCTCAATCTTTTCAATATCAGAGCCATCGACAAGGCCGGTATACGGGATTCCAAGTTTCTCGAAAACTGTTTCCTGAGCAAGCGCCCGTTTGATGTAATCCTTAACCCATTTAGCCGCGATGGCAAGTTTATGCCCGATAAAGGGTATTTTGTTAAGTATGTTTTCAAGGCTGTGCTTAAAGGACATGTATTGCTTACTTGTACGTATGCGGGAAAGATGTGCCGACATCCCGCCAACGCTGCGCGATATTGACATCTCATTGTCGTTTAGAAGTATAATAAGCTTTAAATCGCGCCGCCCCGCACAATTTTCAATAGCTTCATACACCATGCCGTTTGAAAAAGAGCCGTCACCGACGACAGCTATCGTGTACCCGTCGCACCCGATTATTTTATTTGCTATTGCAATGCCAAGCGCGGCAGATATAGCCGGCCCGCTGTGCCCTGCGTTGAGCGTGTCACATTCGCTCTCGGTGCGGTCAGGGAATCCGGAGATACCGCCATAGCACCGCAGCGTACCGAATCTTTCATATCGGCCTGTTATGAGCTTGTGAGCATAGCATTGGTGCCCTACATCGAATATTATTTTATCCTTCGGCACATTAAAAACGCGGTGGAGGGCAAGCGTCGCTTCAACCATGCCAAGGTTTGAGGCAAGATGCCCGCCGTTTTTTGCAACTGTATTTAGTATTTCTGTGCGAATTTCCCCCGCGAGTGTCTTTAGCTCATCGTAGGAGAGATTTTTTATATCTGCAGGTGATTTAATTTCGTTAAGCATATCCCATATTCCACAAAGAAATGTCGCTGGCGCCACCAAGGCGCCATCTCATCAAATAATAACACGCGCCCCCGTCTTGTGTCAACACAGCGGGGCGCGCGTGTTTTTACTATTAGATTTTACTGACCTTACTTATCTATCAGTGTACGAAATACCAGTATATACCGTATCTTTCGTCATGGCGTTTGTAATGCGGTGAAAATATCAGCCTCGGTGCGCCTTCAGCACCGGTGTCAAGCGTAAAGCGCAGCTTACCCGGTTCTTTTTTCAAAAATTCTTCGGGTTTTGTGCCGGCGGGGATAGGAATTCTCTCCGATGAGCAGCGTTTTTCCTTTGGAATGCGGACTCTTACGCCTGTCCATGTTGTTTCCATATCCTCGGTGCCAAGCTCTGCCGAAAGAAG
>JAAYLD010000097.1 GCA_012522015.1 Clostridiales bacterium | reverse complement strand
ATTTCAATCCACAGACATTAAGTCTGACTTATATAGTATATCATATAAAAAAAATAATTCAAATATATTTTTGTGGAAGGTATTGACAAAATTAAGTAAGTGAGGTATAATACTCGTAAGAATGAATGCTACAAAGAGGGGTGATTTCTTGACACATAAAAACATAATTGATTTTCAGGTAAGCGGACGGTATGCACTGTTTACGGACCCTATCACAAGAATAGGTGGAGAGAAGGCTACATATCAAATCCCGACATACCAGGCTTTGAAAGGCATACTTGAATCAGTGTATTGGAAGCCTACGCTGATTTGGGTAATTGATCGGGTGCGAGTCATGAATCCGATTATAACAGAATCGAAGCATATACGCCCGATTAATTACAATGACGGGATGAACACACTTTCCGTTTACACCTATCTCGTCAATCCGGTGTATCAGGTGCAAGCGCATTTTATCTGGAACGAAAACAGGCCGGAATTCAAGCACGAACAAAATTGTAACAATGAATACAAGCATTATTTTATCGCCAAGCGGATGATAGAACGCGGAGGTCGGCGCGATATCTTTCTTGGAACGCGTGAATGTCAAGGATATGTCGAGCCCTGTGTGTTTGGCGAAGGTAAAGGAGCATATGACAACAGTGGGGTTATGACATTTGGTCTTGCCTTTCACGGCTTTAACTATCCGGATGAAACAGGGCGAGACGTGCTGGGGGTCAGATTCTGGAGACCGGTGATGATAAACGGAATTGTGGAGTTTATCCCGCCAGATAAGTGCGACAGGCAGTTGTGCCGAGACATTCGTCCTATGAAAAAGAAACAGTTTGATTCGTTTACAGGTCTTGATGAGCCAGCACTAAAAAAGCTTATTGAGGAGGTGGAAGCGGATGAGCTGGACAAATGCGTTAATAGAGACTTATGACAATTACTATGGCGGCGCGTTATTAGAGGATAGCCATCCGCTTGTTCCGGTAGGGTTTATTGAAAAAAAGATTGGAATTCGCGTTAATTTGAAGCCTGACGGGTCATTTCACTCCGCTCAGCTACTCTCAAATGATTTTGTGTTGTGTGTGCCGACAGACCCGGCGGCGGAAAGCCGCACAGGAAAACAGACTTTACCGTATCCGCTCTGTGATGAACTCAGATATGTTGCCGGTGATCTTTCCAAGTTTACACAGGAAAATTACAGTACGTATTTCAGCGCCTATATAAAAAATCTCTCCTTTTGGTGCGAAAGGGACGATGCACCGGAGGAATTAAAAGTTCTGCTTAAATATCTGCAAAACCAAACGCTTGCATCTGATCTTTTAAAAAGCGGTGTGATTTCACAAGATAAAAACGGAAATATTCCGGAAAAGTTATGGAAACTGATTGTAGATTTTTGCATTCTTAAGGATTCATCATTTGTATCCTTATGTGAAATGAAGAGCATAAAAACAAGCTGGCAGAATGCTTTGATAAGCTCTATGGAGAATAAAGGTTTATGTTATTCTTCCGGCGAAACTCAGCCGATAAT
>JAAYLD010000096.1 GCA_012522015.1 Clostridiales bacterium | reverse complement strand
GTCGGTTCAACTGTCCACGGCGAAGCCTTCACTTTTGACTATGACCTCCCCAATGACACAGTTTACGCCGAAACATGCGCTTCAATAGCTCTTTGTTTCTTCGCGCGTGCAATGCTTCAGATGAAGCCTGATTCAAAATACGCCGACGTGCTTGAGACAGCTCTTTATAACACTTGCCTTGCTGGCATGTCTCTTGATGGCCGTAATTTCTTCTATGTCAACCCGCTTGAAGTATGGCCTGAGGCAAGTCATGAAGCACCAACGCGCCGTCATGTACTTCCTGTGCGTCCGAAATGGTTCGGTTGCGCTTGCTGCCCGCCAAACCTTGCAAGGCTTATAACAAGCATTGGAAAGTACATTTATACAATAGATAGCGACAAAGTTTACATGAACCTTTATATTAACGGTGAGTCCGAGCTTGAGCTTGCATCTGGTTCTGTAAAAATATCCGTCGAGACGAAGTATCCGCTTGATAGCGATATTAAAATCAAACCGTCAGCGGGAAAATACGCCCTCTGTCTGCGCATTCCCGCTTACGCTGGCGGCAAGTATTCTATCTCCATAAACGGCAAAGCATATGATGCACCAATCGAGAACGGTTATGCTGTGCTCGATCGTGAATGGAGCGAGGGTGATGTCATAGATCTCTCGATCAGCGTTGTCCCGCACCGCGTTTACGCGAATGTAAACGTCCGTGCAAACGCCGGGCGTGTCGCTATACGCCGCGGCCCCATCGTCTACTGCCTTGAAGAAGCTGATAACGGCAAACCTATATCCGGGCTTCGTCTGCCGCGCGACGCGGAGCTTAAAGAGGAATATAAGCCAGATAAGCTTTGCGGCATCATCGAGATAACGGCAGACGGTTATGCCTGCGTACCCGATGAGGATGATACCCTTTACCGGAACGAGCCGCCGAAGTGCGTTCCCGCGAAGCTGACGTTTGTCCCATATTACACCTGGGCAAACCGCGGCGAGGGCGAGATGAGCGTGTACGTTCTTGAACAGTGTTAAAAGTATCAGTAACCCTCCCGTGCCCTATGCTTTGGGCTAAGTTTCACTTTGATGGGATTGAAATGCGGATTTAAAAAGTAAAAACTACAATAAAACAAAAAGTCGGGCTATCATTAGCTCGACTTTTTGTTTCTTCATATAACTTTTTTGTAACATCATCTTTTGAAAATTAAAGCAGAGGGTTCCGGGGAGCGAATAAAACCGTCTACGCTTGCTCATATATTGTCAATTTTGCTTGTCTCGTTTACTTCTCGCTGTTAGTATTGCCCTGCTTTTCTTCTTTTCGCCCCCCGGAATAACCCCTTCTTACGTAGGTGGAGGATTTGTTTGAGTTTTTCTTTATTTATTCTTATTCGAGGCAGCTTAGCATTTATGACCACGCGGTAACTTTCAGTCTTTTCTTCTATTATGCCAAGTCGCCGGAACCTTTCGTACCTGTCTTCTTCAATACGCTTTGGCGATAGTTTACACAGCTCGGTTAAGTCAGCGTCAAGCTGATTCGCAAGGAGCCTGCACATTTCATCGAAATTATCGAAATCTTCGGGTATCACACGCTCAGCGACATTAAATAAAATCATATCGTCGGCCGTTATTCGAAGGCACTCTGCAGCATCAGCCACCTTTGACGCATCACGCCACAGTATTGTCGCGCACCCTTCCGGCGTTATTACAGAATAAACGGCGTTTTCAAGCATATAAACCCTGTTCGCGCATGCGAGCGCTAAAGCGCCGCCGCTTCCGCCCTCGCCAATGATAACAGAAATAATAGGAACACTAAGTCCCATCATTTCAAGCAGATTCCGCGCAATAGCTTCACCCTGCCCGCGCTCCTCTGCATCAGCTCCGCAATATGCGCCAAGAGTGTCGATAAAACATATAATAGGTCGGCCAAACTTTTCAGCCTGACGCATAAGGCGAAGAACTTTTCTGTATCCTTCCGGCTGCGGACAGCCAAAGTTGCGAATCATCCTGTCCTCAATATCACAGCCTTTTTCAATACCGATAAACGTCACGGGTCTTTCGCCAAGATAACCTATGCCACCAATGATGGCAGGGTCATCGCCAAACTGCCTATCACCATGAAGCTCGATTCGCTCGGTAAAAATGCGTTCTATATAAGCTTGTGATGTCGGGCGTGTCGTAGCACGTGCTGCTTTCAGCCTGTCGTAAGCAGTCATTGGCTTATCGTCCTCCGAAAAATCAATAATCATCTCGATAGCCTTTTTCTCCTCTGTCATGTTTTACGCAGGCCTCCTTCTTTTGTTCTGCCGCAGCAGCAACGCAATTGTTGAAGCAAGCTCCGTACGCGCCACAATAGCATCAATAAAGCCGTGTGATAGGAGAAACTCCGCACTCTGAAAATCATCGGGGAGTTTTGTGCCCGTTGTTTGCTCAATTACGCGACGTCCGGCAAATCCGATGAGCGCTCCGGGTTCCGCAAGGATGATATCACCTTGCATAGCAAAGCTTGCAGTTACTCCGCCCGTTGTCGGATCTGTTAAGATAGCTATATATAGTCCCCCGTCCCTTCCATGACGTCCTACGGCACCGCTGACTTTCGCCATCTGCATAAGGGATAAAACCCCCTCCTGCATTCTTGCGCCGCCCGACGCTGTAAAACCTACTACGGGAAGCGAATGTTTCATAGCATACTCGAAAGTACGCGTTATTTTCTCACCGACAGCGCTGCCCATGCTTGCCATGATAAATCCCGGTTCCATAGCAAAAACTGCACACTGCTCACCTCCAAAACGGGCAACGCCACATACGACAGCCTCATTTTCACCCGTCAATTTTTTCGCTTGACGAAGTTTTTCAGCATATTTTGGGAAATTTAAAAAGTCACGGCTGCCAATCCCTCTATAAAGTTCACGAAAGCTGCCTTTGTCGCACAAAGCATCAAGGCGCTCCCGCGCTCCCATCCTGCCATGCTTTCCGCATCGCGGGCAAACTTTCAGATTTCGCTTAAGTCTTGATGTTGGAAGCTCGTGTCCGCACGCAGGACATGTTTCTATATAATCTGATCTGCGTACAGGAGTCATACTACGGCTCCTTTCTTATTACTTATGCTATTCAAATGTATTATTTTATAGCTGTTATTTTAGATTATTGCCACACTCGTCTGTTTTAGGCGCCCGCACAAGCGCAAATGAGAACTCCGCCGTCACGCAAACATCATTCCCCACGCGCCCCACGCCTTTTGCGAAATAAAACGGTGGGTACTTTCGCGTTATTTGACATTCCGTCTGTAGTACATCTCCCGGACGAACAGGCCGGCGGAACTTCACCTTGTCAAGCCCCGTAAACATAGGGATTTCATCAGTCGGGACATCATTTGTCGGCGCCTCATACTCCATCACTTCATCTATATATGCTCCATTAAGTAAAACGCAAGCGGATTGCGCTAAAATTTCACATAGTATGACGCCGGGGACGACAGGATTTCCCGGAAAATGGCCGTGAAGGAACCATTCATCGCCCCGTATCGTTACCTTCCCGCGAGCCACATTTCCATCGCGCTCAGCTTCATCAAGCAGGAGCATATTATCCCTATGGGGGAGTATTGATTTTAACTCTTCTCTGTTCATACACCCCTCCTAATCGCGTACCGGTCTGAAAGCAAGGCATACATTATGCCCGCCAAAGCCAAGCGATGTCGAAAGCGCAACTTCAAGGTCGGCTTTTACTGCCACATTTGGCGTATAGTTAAGGTCGCAGTCAGGATCAGGTTCGTTTAGGTTAATCGTTGGCGGGATAATGCCATGTTTTAATGCAAGCACAGCAGCGGCAGCTTCTGCGGCCCCTGCCGCCCCAAGCATATGCCCTGTCATTGATTTTGTTGAGCTAATATGAAGCTTATACGCATCATGGCCAAAGGCATTTTTGATAGCGAGCGTCTCTGTTTTATCGTTTAGTGGTGTTCCCGTTCCGTGAGCGTTGATGTAAATAGCCGAAGGGGAGACATCACGGCACTCTTCCATCGCAAGAGTTATCGCGCGGCTGATTGCTTTCGCATCGGGACTTGGCGCCGTCACGTGATAAGCGTCGCATGTCGCGCCATGCCCGACAACTTCCGCATATATTGAAGCTCCGCGTGCGACGGCTCGTTCATATTCTTCAAGAATAAATACTGTGGCTCCTTCGCCGATGACAAACCCGGCGCGGCGTCGGTCAAACGGAAGCGACGCTGCCGCAGGATCCGTCGATTGCGTTAGAGCAAGGCAGTTGCCAAAGCCTGCGATTGTCAATTGTATAATTGCCGCTTCCGTGCCGCCGCAAATCATGACATCTGCATAACCGTGTTTAATAGTCTTATACGCTTCCCCGATTGCTGTTGCCCCGCTTGCGCAAGCTGTCGACACGGACATGTTCGGCCCTTCAGCTTTATATTTTATAGCAACGACACCCGCTGCCATGTTTATTATCATCTTTGATACAAACTGTGGTGTAACGCGCCGCATACCACCTTCAAGCATAGCTAAATGTTCACGGCACAGCGTTTGTATACCACCAACACCGGAGGCGATATAGACACCTATGCGTTCCGGCTCGACAGTTCCCAAAACGCCGCTTTGCTGCATAGCCTCATCTGCCGCCGCAAGCGCGTAAAGGACATATGAGTCATGCTTTTTCGCTGTCAATTTGTCAAGACGAGCAGCCGCATCAAAGCCCTTTACCTCTGCGGCAAGCCTAAATTTTGAGTCACCCGGATCAAATGATGTCAGCTCGCCGATTCCCGACACGCCAGATGAAATTGAACTCCAGAACTCGTCTGTCGTGCAGCCAACGGGTGAAATTATACCAATTCCCGTCACGACAACACGCCTGTTTGTGTTTTGCATTTTGTTTTCCCCTCCTAAAAACATCCATGCTCACCATCACATCGCAAGGCCGCCGTCAACTCGGATAACCTCGCCTGTTATGTATGCTGCAGCAGGTGACGCAAGAAATGCTGCAAGCTCCGCAACCTCCTCCGGTTCACCCATCCGGCGCATAGGAACACTGCCAACAGCCGTACTCTCAAAATTTACTGTCATGTCAGTTTTGATGAATCCAGGGGCTATTAGGTTGCACGTAACGCCTCTTGGCGCAAGCTCACGCGCCACACTTTTCGTCAGCCCTATAAGTCCCGCTTTAGATGCTGAGTAATTCGCTTGCCCCGAATTCCCAATCAGCCCGGAAATTGAACCGATATTGATAATGCGACCGCTTCTACGGCGCGCCATCACAGGATATACTTCCTTTATTGTGTAAAAAGCGCCGCGCAGGTTTATATCTATTACCCGGTCAAAGTCTTCCTCCGTCATTGCAAGCAAAAGCTTATCACGGGTGACACCAGCATTGTTTACGAGTATGTCTACATCACCCAACTCTGTTTTTATCAAAGCAAACGCTTTCTTAACAGCGACGGGGTCAGACACATCGCACTTGTGCGACACAGCGGTAACACCATATTCCTTCAGTTGCGACAATGTTTCGTTTGCCGCTGCCTCATTTCCGGCGTATAAAAACGCAACCGACGCGCCAAGGCTTGCAAAGCGGCATGATATAGCGCGTCCGATACCACGCGAGCCACCTGTGACAACAGCAACCTTTCCCGCAAGCGGCTTTTGTTCTGTAAAATTCATCGCTTCACTGTCCTTCATATTAAACCTCGCTTGCAACAGCTGACAATTTATCTGCTACCATCCGCACCTCATCCGGTGTTTCAGCTGTATATGTGGCAACACCGGGGCAAATCCTTGCGATAAGTTTCACAAGTGTGCCACCAACACCTGCTTCAATAAATGTGTCGTAGCTGTCGTCCACCATCCGCTCAATAAGCTGCCGCCATAGGACTGGACTGTTTATTTGACGCGCAAGCGTTTTACGTATATCGCTTGAATAAAGCTGCGCCGTTACATTTGAATAAACGGGCAAGCGAGCTTTTTCTATCTTTACACCTTTAAGAAAGCTGCCGAACTCCTCTGCCGCGTTATCCATAAAAGGCGAATGAAAACCTCCGCTTACTGCAAGCGGGATCGCGCGTCCTCCGGCGGAAGTAACAGCGCGGATGAAGTCATCTTTTTCGCCTACCCCACAGGAAACGACAAGCTGACCCGACGTGTTATAATTTGCCGGGTATGCGGATGAAAAACAACAGCACAGCTTAATAACACTCTCATCGTCAAGTTTCATCACAGCAATCATACAAGCAGGAGATGATAAAGCTGCCTTTGCCATCGCTGACGCACGGCGGCATACAACATAAAAGCCCTCAACTTCGCTCATTACGCCGGCATAAGATAGCGCCGGAATCTCGCCAAGTGAAAAGCCGGCAACACCATCGGCTACAACACCCTCTTCCCGAAGGGCAATTGCTGACGCCATATCGGCAAGATACATCGCCGGCTGCGTATTTCTTGTTTCGCGAAGCTCATCAGGCGTTCCTTCAAAGCACAGCTTTGTTATGCCCGGCATTATTGCTTCAGCTTCATCGAACAAACGCCTAACAGAGGCATACTCACGATAAAGTTCGCTTGCCATTCCGGGGCGCTGAGCTCCCTGCCCTGAAAACACAAAGGCTATTCTACCCATTTAGCTGCCACCCCTCCTAAAAGCTCTTCCGCTTCTGCTGTAATTTCTCTGATTATCTCCGCGGCACTTTGCTCGCGTGTCAGGAGCCCTGCTATCTGCCCTGCCATAACGCTGCCTCTTTTAACATCGCCCTCAATAGCAGCAAGTCGAAGCGACCCCGCTCCAAGCTCCGCTATAGACTCCGGCGTTGCATCCGGCGCATATTCGGTACGAATAAACTCACGCGTAAAAGCGTTTTTTATACAGCGGCAAGTGTTGCCACCGAAACGGCGGCCTGTTACAACCGTCGATATGTCCGTCGCCCGGATAACAGCATCTTTATAATTTTGATGTACTCCGCATTCTTTTGCTAAAAGGAAACGCGTTCCCATTTGTATGCCACATGCGCCAAGTATAAGCGCTGCGGCAAAGCCGCGTCCGTCACCAATACCGCCAGCTGCGATGACGGGTACCGTAACCGCTGATGCCACCTGCGGCACAAGAGCCATTGTCGTAAGCTCACCTATGTGACCACCCGCTTCCTGCCCCTCGGCTATAACGGCTGCAGCTCCTGCGCGAGCTACCATCTTCGCCATTGAGACAGACGCAATAACGGGTATAACCTTGATACCAGCATCCAGCCACATTTTCATGTACCGCGTCGGATTGCCGGCGCCCGTTGTGACAACGGGTACCCTCTCCTCTGCAGCGACTGCCGCCGCAGCGTCCGCATGCGGGCTCATAAGCATTATGTTCACACCAAACGGTCTTTTTGTTTTCTCACGGACAAGTCTTATCTGCTCACGCAGATAATCGCCGCCTGCGTTCATCGCTGCGATTATTCCAAGACCGCCGCCCTCAGAAACAGCGGCTGCAAGATTAGCATCAGCAACCCATGCCATGCCGCCTTGGAATATCGGATATTCAATCCCGAGCATTTCACAAATCTTTGACTTAATCATATGCAATTTTAGTAAAGCGTCGTATTAACTGCTCTGGGCAGTGTTTTTCTCTTCAAGCTTACGCTCAATCTTTGCAACAAGGTCAGCAACAGTTACGATTGAGGCATCCATGCCAATTTCAACGCCAAACTCATCCTCAAGATTCATTACCATCTCCGTTACATCAAGCGAATCTATTCCAATATCTAAAAATTTTGTTTCAGGAAGGATCGTTTCCTCCTCACATTCAAGTTTTTCTGCGAGCATTTCGCGCACTTTTTCAAATATCATTGTTAATCCTCCACAGTTTTGTTTTATTTTATTTATGTCATGGCATAATGCCGAGACATCATAAATGAAATTTCACCAAACTATAAGGCAAGCAGCGTTTGCAAGCCCGCTGCCAAACGCGGTTAGGATAATTTTATCCCCCCGTGATAAACTTCCCCCTCGGTTAAGCTCATCAAGCGCTATCGGTATGCTTGCGGCTGACGTATTCCCGTAGCGTTCGATATTAACATAAAACATCTCCGCCCGAAGTCCTAACCTCCTTTGTGCAAGCTCCACTATACGACTATTTGCCTGATGTGGTATAATATAAGAAACATCAGACGCAGTGAGGTTATTTTTCTCCATAATTTGCAA
Organism: Clostridiales bacterium; assembly: GCA_012522015.1. GTDB lineage: Bacteria > Bacillota > Clostridia > Oscillospirales > CAG-272 > DTU064. The sequence goes on along the minus strand of JAAYLD010000096.1, from coordinate 3,902 downwards.
TACATCGCTGACCATGGCGTTTACGGCAAATTTGAATGTTTCCTGCCCATTCATGTAGATGTACGGCGGTGGCATCTCCACTTTGAAAAACGGCGATGTTCCCACGTAATTTGGGATGCGAATCACATCATCCCCGCCGCGCACGGTGAAGGTCGAGTCTATATACCCTTCTCCCACACGTAAAACAGCGGCTCCCGCACCATCGCCGAATATAACGCATGTTGAGCGGTCATTCCAGTCAACGAGACGGCTCATACGCTCCGCGCCCACAACGAGCGCCGTTTTTACCTTCCCACGCGCGAAATAACCAGCCGCTACATCAAGCGCGAAGATGAAACCGGAGCACGCTGCCGACACATCAAATGCCATACACGAAGCGCCAATATCGCGCTCTATAATACAGCCAAGCGACGGAGATGCCATATCAGCGCTTATTGTCGCCGCTATTATCAAATCAAGCTCATCCGGGTCGACGCCGGCATTTTGAAGGGCCCGCTGTGCTGCCCTGCAAGCGATATCACCTACTGTTTCTTTTGTGCAGACTCTGCGCTCTTTAACTCCGACGCGCTGTGTTATCCACTCGTCTGATGTATCAACCATTTTTGAAAGCTCATCGTTTGTAAGTGCTCTTTCGGGAACATAACTTCCCGTTCCAGCAATATAAAAGCTCATCCGGTTCTCCGTTTTCGCAGTATTATGAAATATTTATAAACGTTAGCACTTTATATTGAGCACCACGCCTTTGCCCGTGTTAGTGACACATAGTACTGTGAAAGTTACAGCAAAAAAAATATTTTTTCATGTAACTTTTCCGCTTTTTTATGTACTAACATGGGATGCAGCTATTAATTAATGTTTAAAACGAAAAGGAAGGAGGGGAGCAGGGGACATTGGAAGATTTTGAAGAAGTCTACAGGTTATACTATCCGCGCGTCTCCGCTTTCCTTTATAAGCTCTCTGGCGACAGTGCGCTATCTGAGGAGCTTGCGCAGGAGACTTTTTATCAAGCCTTCCGCTCTTTCCACCGCTTTCGCGGAGACAGCAGCCTTTTCACATGGCTTGCCGCTATTGCTAAACACGTATATTACCGCCATGTCGGAAGAAAGAATATACATAATGAATCAATCCAAAGTCTTGACGCCTTAGCCGAAGTCTACGGCATTGAAATGCAAACATCAGCCGACGGCCCTGAGGAAACTGCACTCCGTCGTGAGACGGCTCTTGCACTGCGCCGCGCTCTTGCTTCACTGCCGGAGAAATACCGTGACGTAGTGACGCTCCGGGTATATGCGGAGCTTCCGTTTTCAGAGATAGCGGCAGCACTTAAGATAACGGAAGGTTCCGCAAAGGTAATGTTTTTCCGCGCAAAAAAAATGCTTATGGAGGAATTAAAACATGAGTATCCCATGTGAAGTTATTGAGGATCTCGTATCTCTTTATAAAGATCGCGCTGTCCAGCCAAAAACCGCGTCGGAGGTCAACGCTCATCTCAAGTCTTGCTCTCAATGCAGAGAATACTACCGTATTTACGACAGCATTGAATACAGACGCGTAGCATCAACCCTAAAACCCCCGCCAATAACAACAACGGAGGCTAAATACGCCGTTTTATCGTCACGCTTACGCCGCTACAGAAAAAGGTTGTTAGCCGGAGTAGCGACAATCGGCCTCATTCTTACGGGAGCCGTTGTCGTTCTTGCCTTTTTACTTAACCGTACGCGTCGTCATAGCTGCGACTGATAATATAAAAAAGAGTAAAAAACTTCGTGAAATGTGTTTTCACGAAGTTTTTGTTTTAATTCTATAGATAGCACTTACATAACTCTGTTTTAGTTAATACTCTGGCAGACATAATCGTTAATAAATCCAACCGTAGGTTGGATACTACATACATTCATTCAAACTAATGCTTTATTGTTTTTTGGTTTATATATTTATAAAATATAATAAAAACCGAAAAAACTTTTATGAGGTGCAACGTGACTTCAATCAGAATAAACGAACAAATCGCCTTTTTAAGAAAGCAAAAGGGATTAACACAGGAAGATTTAGCGAATGCTTTAGGTGTTACAAACCAGGCTGTGTCAAAATGGGAGTCTGCACAGTGTTGTCCTGACATTCAACTGTTGCCTTCTATTGCCGAGTTTTTTGACGTATCTGTTGATGAGCTGCTCGGGTACAAATCGCATGAAAGCGTATCTGATATCTGCTTAAAAATTAAGAATTACTTTACATTACTGCCTGAAAAAGAATCATTTGATGTTGCATACCGCATTGCGTCACTATTACATGAAGCTGCAGCTTCTGATGGGTATAAGAAATACATCCCGTGGAATGAAAAAGACTATTCTTCTGAAAATATTGCGTCGTGGGGGATGTCAATAAGCTCTGAGGATGAAGGCAGCACAGCAAGGGTAAATAATTGCATAATGTTTTCTCTCAATAAGGGCTACACACCTCTTTCGGAAAATCAATTAAGAGATCTTTCTCTGACATTTGATAATTTAGCGGATATTCGTTTCCTTAAAGTCTTGTGTGCTCTGTATGAGCTGACCGCTTGTGACTCTGATAATTTTTCACTTCATGAAATCGAAAATAAAACAAATTTAGAACCGATGAAATAGAAAATGTACTCAAATCAATGCCTTTGTCAGTCAAGATTGATGAAAAAGACGGTACATATCTTTATAGGCTCAAGGGCTCTTATTATCACATACCGCCACTGCTCAATTTTTTCATCAGCAATAAAATAACTGACTAAAAATAAGGGGCTGCGGCAGCTTTAATTTTGCCACAGCCCCTTTTTAAATTTCGCTTTCATTTGCCTATCAGCTTATTGTATATTTTCATAAGCTCAATGAATTTTTGCGCGTCGCCGCCCATATCCGGGTGATATAACTTTGCGAGTTCGCGGAATCTTTTTTTGATGGCGGTAATATCAGCATCATAAGGCAAGTCAAGTTTTATAAGCAATGCTTTATCAAAACAGTATCCGTCCTGTATGCTCAAATGCTCAAATAATTTACTGTATACAAAATCTAAAAACTCATCCGCAATTCTTCTGTATTCATTATTATCAATCGTAAATAAGTATGATAATGGATACTTGACATTTTTCTTGCCTGTAAGATCAAAAAACTCACTCCAAAGCAAAGGCTGATTACAATATTTGTCGCATCCAAATCGAATTTGGATTTCAAGTTTCTTTAGTTTTCGAATTTTCTTCTTTATGCTGATAATATCCATGAACCGCACCAGTATGTTCGAGCAATATTAATAACTAATTATAACATAAAGAAAACATATTGTTTTGCTTTTACATTTAATGTACTATTTACGTATCACATAAAATATTTTGTTATGTTTTTATCATTAGTGTAACCTCCACATGCCAAACGGTGCTTATTAAGGTGAAGGCCTTCCGAGTTGAAAAGAAAGGAGATAGATGCTTTGGATGACAGCATGATAGTTGAGCTGTATCTGTCCCGTGACGAATCAGCTATTAAACATACCTCTGAGAAATTCGGGGCGCGCCTGCGGTCTTTATCTCACAATATAGTAGGTGACCTGCAGGCAGCCGAAGAATGTGAGAACGACACTTATATAGAAGCATGGAATACAATCCCCCCGCACGAGCCGAAGCATTATCTCTTTGCTTTCCTTGCACGTATCACACGGCATATTTCTTTGAATTACTGCCGCAACCGACGTCGGCTGAAGCGCAGTGCATATATATGTGAGCTCAGTGCGGAAATGGAGGAGTGTATTCCCTCCCCAGATGACAATGAGTGCCGTATAGATGATATGGTTTTGAGCGAAGCGATCAACGGGTTTTTAGGTACGCTCAGCGAAGAAAAGCGAAAGATCTTTCTGCGTCGCTATTGGTATTTAGATTCCATCGC
>JAAYLD010000012.1 GCA_012522015.1 Clostridiales bacterium | reverse complement strand
CTCTACTTAACTTACCTTACTTATCCTTTGTATACGCTCTTTCTTCTCTATTCTATTACATCCTCCCCAAAAAACAACAAAATCCACCAATTCGGTGGACTTTGTCTTCAGTCTGAGTCAAACAATTAGCTTGGCTTTTTTGTTTTGTTGATTTATGATTTTTTTAACAGGTCAGTTTATCAATTAATCAATCCAGAGAGCCTGCAGGAATCTGCCTTCATAGAATCCGTAGCAGACATCCGGATATACATAAACTTCAACTATCTGCCATACATAGTTTTGCATACCTATTTGTTCGGGTGTTGCAGGGCTATTGATCTTTGATCCGCCTATAATTGTCTGGAATGCAGCACATCCACCCCAACCGCCAAGGTTGAAGCAGTAATAATCAGCTTCCGAATCCCATCCATAGACTACTGGATAGCCTTCAGATGAATCGGCACCAGTCAGACGCATAGCGCGGTATGTAATCTTATAACCATCGCAGTCCTCAGGGATCTCTGGATCAAACAACACGGTTGCACCGTAATCGTTAAGGCTGCCGCCAAAGTAAAGAACATTATTGTCAACTTCCGTTCCGTCCTGGGTCTGCTCCTTTGTAATGACCCAGTCGCCGTTTGAGTTGTCGGGATTAGACCATACGCCACCGTTTCTTATGCCGTATGTGGCAACAGAAAGAGCATTCGGATCTTCAAAGTCGTTTTGATAAATAACATTGCCTGTTGCAATATCAGTTATAACGACGTCGTCAATGTAGACCTGTGTCTTCCACTGGCTAAAGCCAATTTTTCCGAGCGGAACTGCAAGATCTTCATTGCTTGTTCTGAGGCGGAAGAACTCCTCGCCGTCGAAATAAACGGCAACTTCATTTCTGCCGATGTTAATGGAAACGGGGCATAAAGTGCCGTATGTAATTGCATAGTCAAGACGCTGAGAAGCAATCTTCTCATTGCCGGCTGACACCTGGTAAACACATAAGCTGCCTCCATCAGCAGCATCAATGTTAAGATAATAATAGTTCTTTTCGTCCGTAACGCAGAAATAAATTTGCGCGCTGCTATCACTATCGTTTACACCGACCTTAACATTTAAGCGGTACGGTCCCCACTTATTGTTGCCGAAGGCAAGCATAGCACCTTTAGCTGAACCGGTGAAGGTAAGAACCTTATTCGGATCTTCTCCCTCCGCAACTTCTTGGTCAGCAACGACCCAGTCGCCATCAGCGCCGTTCCAGTCTCCACCTACCGCAGTCATTTTTTCGAAGAGAGCAATCGGATCCTCACCTTCAAAGTCATTTGCATACATTTCCTTGTTCTGACCCGAGAGAACCTTGTAGTTGTCGTAAACAACAGCGGTGCCTGTTGCGCCAAGAGCCGTCATACCGACAAACTTAGCATCAGGGTCGCTAACATAGTCCGAAAAATATTCCGACGGAAGACCACTTGCGTCTGTTTCGGCGTCAGTTGTTTCGGGCTCTTCAGTTTCCGTATCATTTGAACCGCCGGGGCCCGGCGTGACTTCATTTGTGTCGCTGTCGTCTGGCAGCTCGTCGTCCTTGCAAGCCACAGCGAACACAAGTGTCAGTAGCATAATAACCGCTAATAGCGCGGACAAAATTCGTCTTTTCATTAAAGCACCTCAAAAACACAAAACTTGTCTGTTGGCACAAATAAATTATAACTAAGTGTTCATATATTGTCAATCATTTTGTAGGAATTATGCTTTACAACATAATGTTTATTAACAAATTATGAGACATTGTTTCTTAATATCATTGCTTTTTTGATTGATTTTTTATATTTTCGATTCGCCTTGAGCTGCCATAGAGGAATTTATTAAATTCAGCGCCGAGCAGCAGTATCGTCATGCAGGAATGGAGCCAAAGCATAAAAACAATGAGTGTAGTTAAGCTTCCGTATACATATGACATGTTGGAGAAATGCTCTATATAGATTGAGAATAGGAAAGAATAAAGAGTCCAGCCGGCGGCAGCAAGCGCAGCTCCCGGCAGGTGACGAGAGAGAGAATTTATTTGAGCTGAGCGTGGCGTAAATATGCGAAAAACAACGGCAAAGAATAAGATAAAGAGAAGAAAGAAGATAAATGGAGATATATCGACGATAAAATTCAATAAAGGTTGGAGCGCCGGTAGTTTATCGCCTAAAAGAGACAAAAGAGTCTGTCCGAAAACAAGAACAACAAGCAGAGCGACGATTATAACTATAAAAAAAGCCGTTATGACAAGGCCTTGAAGCCGCTCAACAAAAAATGTTCCGCTTGACTCGCCGAATACCGATTTAACCCCACCTCTGACGGCAAGCATTCCGCGCGATGCTGTCCAAAAAAGAGCGAGGGTGGTCAGCGATAGCGGGACAGCAGGTTTCTGATCGGTTAAAAACTGAAATTCATCCAAAATAAATTTCGCTGGTGCTTCAGGAAGCAGTAAAATAAGCCGCTCAACCTGTTTTACGTCATTGTCTGATAAAACTAAGCCTGCAGCGGTAACTAAAAGCATTATAAAGGGAATGAACGATATTATAATAAAAAACGATGCAGACGCGGCGTAGATTCTAATTCGATCCTCTCTTATCGTAGCAGATGCTGCACGAATCATTTGTTTTATGCTGCGCACGGATATAATGCGCGATTTTTTCATCGTTTAGCTCCTCCTCATGACGTGAAAGCACATTTTTGCTGTCTGTCTTTATTTAGCGAATTATCTTGTTTTTTCTCGCGGTAAATTTTTGATAAGCACGTGAAAAACGGAATGCTTTTATGGTATAATAAATAAACTCTATATTATACCGTTTAAGAGATAAAAGCAAAGCGAATAAAATATATCTTCCGGCACAACGCAAAGACAATAGATTACTTTATTATAACAGGACTAATATGAAAAAGTATTACAAAACTTACGCTGCCGCGCTAATTTTTTCAGTCGTGGTAACAATGGCGCTCACATATCTTCGATCGATTGCTCTCGTTACCGAGTTTGACTCAGCAGCTGTCTTTTACGTCCACGGGGCGAAGCTTCCAAGAGTATTTTCAATAGTAGCCGTCGCTTCCATTATAGTAGTCGCCCTGCTTGTTTATTTTATGCGCAGCGGTGTCAAAAAACTCTCCCCTACACCAAATCTCAGCTCTCCCATTATTATATTTACATCCTCTCTTCTTGCTTTCATGACAATAGCATATTTTATACTAACACTCAACTTCGGCATGAAAGATGGATTTACCGTAATGGAAAAAGCTGCTCTCGTGTTATCGCTGCCGGCGGCTATGTATCATCTTATAGGAACAGCCATCCCTATGAAAAATAAAAATATACGCTTGATATTCAGCATTGCGATGATTTTATGGCTTTTTACCGTCCTTATGAGCGTATACTTTAGAAAGGGCATCATTGTAAACAATCCAAACAGAACACTTGAGCTGGCGGCTCTCTCGGTTGTGCTGTTGTTTTTCGCAAACGAAGGGCGCTTTGATGCGAATGTTGCGCAGCCGACGACATATATATTCTTAGGGCTCACTTCCATAATAATTGGCGGGTTATACGTGCTGCCAAATATTATTCTTACCGTAATGCGTATATATCCAGATTCGCTTAATGTTGCTTTTATGGTTGTTTACGGTTGTATGTGGCTTTACATTCTTTTACGCATGTACCACTATGCAAGAGACATTCGCCACATAGACTCGAATTCTTACGACAGTGCCATTATATCACCGTATCTTCTTGAGAACAGTAAAAACTAAAAACAAAAAAAGTGCTTCGGCTGCTCATGCGCCAATCGACGCTAATATACTTTTAAAAATAATATCAACTCATATGACGAAAGATAAGTATGAAAACGAAAAACAATAACTACTATGCCAAAAAAGGCGGCGAAATTATAACAAAAGACGGAAAAACAATGCTCCGCATAACAAAAAAATCGGGCGGGCCATATCTTGCCACAGGGGCACTGTGGCTCCTGTGGGCGCTCACATTTCCGTTTTATAAGCTCACCCATATCATTATGGCGGCTGTCGTCGGAGCCGTTCTTTTCGTTATACTTGACCGTAAAATTCGGGCAAAAGAGGTGATTGTTGAGATCAATCTCTCAACAGGTGTTGCCGATGCCGACGCAATCATCGAGAAAATAGCTACAATGCGTGAAAAGCTGTCCCAGTGCGCTGAGCTTTCAGCCCGCTCGGGCGACAAGGAAGTGAGAGGTGCAGCGGAAGGCGTGAGCGCTGCTGCTGAGAGGATATCGAAGCACTTGCGGCAGAGTCCGGAGGACGCAGCGCGTCTTCGCAGCTTTGCAAATTATTATATTCCGACAACGGAAAAGCTTGCTGCCGCATATGGCAAAATTCAAGGTGGCGCCGTAGGAGAGAACGCGGCGCGCACGCGCCAATCAATATTAAACGCACTGAACCTCATCGAAAAGGCTTTTTCCGCGCAACTTGACCGTCTTTATGATGATGACGCACTTGACATTTCATCAGACGTTGCCGTACTTGAAACGATGATGAAAAACGAAAACATATCATCGGTATCGTCGGATTTTTGTGGAGATAAAAACGGGGGCGGCACCGCTGGTACTGATGATAACAAAAGCGGCGGCATAAGGCTTGAATTATAATTAATATTAAATAAAAAAGGTTTTGTCAGGGCAAATTCAATATTATAATTGGCGGGCAATCAATATAGGTAACTTTAATACTACATGTGATAACAATATCAATATAAGGAGAGAGTATGCGATGCAGGACATAAACAACAGCGAAATCAAATTACCGAATCTGGGCGGCGAGACCCCTTCGCTTACGCTTGATCCATTTTCCTCGGCTGCAGCTGAGGAGCCGAAGCTTGACGTTGAGATTGGCACAAGTAAAACACTTGAATCCATAGCTGTTGATGACAGCATGTTGACGGAGCAGGAAAAGAAACAAGCCGAGGAGTTCTCCAAGAAAATAGATATAAGGGACAATTCCATTATTATGCAGTATGGAGCGGCTGCACAGCACAAGGTTGCCAACTTTTCAGATACAGCTCTTGCAAACGTCAGAACAAAGGATCTTGGTCAGATTGGAG
>JAAYLD010000001.1 GCA_012522015.1 Clostridiales bacterium | reverse complement strand
TATTCGCTGCCGACAAGAGAGCTTATCGCAGATACGGTTGAATGTATGGTGCGTGCTCACGCGCTTGATGCGCTTGTTTTTATCCCGAACTGCGATAAAATCGTTCCCGGTATGCTGATGGCGGCAGCAAGGCTTAATTTACCTACCATTTTTGTCTCCGGCGGCCCTATGTTGTCGCTCATTGGACGCGACGGGCGCTGCATGGACTTAAACAGTGTTTTTGAGGCCGTGGGGGCATACAGCGCCGGTAAGATAGGTGACGCGGAGCTTAATTATTACGAAGAAAATGCCTGCCCCGGCTGCGGTTCCTGCTCGGGTATGTTTACGGCAAACTCGATGAACTGCCTCTGCGAGGCTGTCGGCATTGCCCTTCCCGGAAACGGCACGATTCCTGCCGTTTATGCTGCGCGACAGCGCCTTGCACGGGAAGCAGGCAGGCAGGTTATGGAACTTTGGAGGCGCGGGGTGCGCGCTCTTGATATACTTACTCCGGCAGCATTTAAAAATGCTCTTGCCCTTGACATGGCTCTTGGCTGCTCGACAAATACAATACTTCACCTGACGGCAATAGCGCGCGAAGCAGGAGTTGATGTGCCGCTTACACTTGTAAATGAGATAAGCGAGCGCACGCCGAATCTTTGCAGACTTGCGCCGGCAGGGCCTTACCATATGCAGGATTTATATGAGGCAGGCGGAGTGTATGCTGTGATAGCGCAGCTCATTGAGGCAGGGTTGTTCGATGGCACCCTCCCGACGGTAACAGGTAAAACAATCGCTGAAAACGCATCAAATGCGGTCGTTTACAACCGCGACGTAATCCGTCCTGTATCAGATCCGTATTCACCTACCGGTGGGCTTGCTGTGCTCTTTGGTTCACTCGCGCCTGAGGGTGCTGTTGTCAAACGCAGCGCCGTAGCGCCCGAAATGTTGACACATAAAGGCCCGGCCCGCGTCTTTGACTCGGAGGAAGAAGCGATTGGAGCGATAATGTCAGGCAAAATTGTACCGGGCGACGTAGTTGTCATTCGCTATGAGGGGCCATCAGGCGGACCCGGTATGCGTGAGATGCTGTCCCCGACTTCAGCCATTGCCGGTATGGGTCTTGACCGTGAAGTGGCGCTCGTAACGGACGGCCGTTTTTCCGGAGCGACGCGCGGGGCGGCAATTGGCCATATTTCGCCGGAGGCGGCAAGAGGCGGCCCAATAGCTCTTGTACGCGAGGGCGACATTATATCTATTGATATTCCGAATTATAAAATTGATCTTCTTGTTGACGAGGAGCAGCTTGCTGTGCGCCGTGCCGAAATAGAAGCTAAAGCTGCCGCGGGCTGTGACAACGACAAGGGAAGAACGCTTGATGGTTACATTAAGAGATACGCACGCGCCGTTTCGTCAGCGTCAAGGGGCGCGGTGATAGATTGACGAAGAAATTATGACAAATATAACTATGACAAAATGGCTGGAGGATGCTAACTTGGATCGTATCATTAGAATTTTTGATACAACTTTGCGAGACGGGGAACAATCTCCCGGATGCAGCATGAATATTGAAGAAAAGCTTGAGATTGCGAAGCAGCTTGAGCGCCTGCGCGTAGATGTCATTGAAGCAGGATTTGCCGTTTCATCTCCTGGCGACTTTGAGTCCGTCAGCCGTATAGCCGAAACTATAAAGGATTCGATGGTAGCATCCTTAGCACGTGCGCTTAAAAAGGACATAGACGCAGCATATGAGGCGACGCGCAAAGCAGCGGCACCTATGATACACACATTCATATCGACATCGCCCGTACACATGGAGTATAAGCTCCGCATGAAGCCGGAGGAAGTACTCGAACGTACGCGCGAAATGGTAGCGTATGCGCGCTCAAAGTGCCGGAATGTCGAGTTTTCAGCGGAAGATGCTACAAGAAGCGATCCTGCTTTTCTTGCACGCATTATAACGACGGCAATTGAGGCGGGCGCCAGCTGTGTGAACATACCGGATACAGTCGGGTATACGGTTCCTGAAAAAATGGTGTGGCTGATACGGTACCTCTACGAAAATGTACCGAATATCGGAGAAGCCATAGTGTCTGTTCACTGCCACAACGATCTCGGCATGGCAGTTGCAAACTCGCTTGCCGCTGTTTCTGCGGGGGCCGGGCAAGTCGAGTGCACAATAAACGGACTTGGTGAGCGCGCAGGGAACGCGGCGCTTGAAGAAATTGTAATGGCGCTTGCAACGCGCCGCGATTATTTCGGCGCCACCTGCCGTATTGACACGACGCAGATTTACCGTGCGAGTAGGCTTGTTTACGGCATTGTTGGTGTTCCGGTGCCGCTCAATAAAGCTATTGTCGGAGCTAATGCTTTTTCACACGAAAGCGGCATACATCAGCACGGCATTATGGCGGAAAGAACGACATATGAGATTATGATGCCTGAATCTATCGGGCTTACAAAGAGCAGGATAGTTCTTGGCAAGCACAGCGGACGCCACGCGTTTAAAGAGCGTGTTGAGGAGCTTGGGTATAAACTTAACGATGAGCAGATAAATAAGTTTTTTGAAGAATTTAAGGTGCTGTGCGACAAGAAAAAGGTAGTTAGCGACAGCGATATTGAAGCTATTATCAACAATAGGCTCACTACAAAGAACGGTGCCTATAAGCTCGTCCGCTTTGATTTACAGTCAGGCAATCTCGTAAAATCAATGTGTACAGTCGTACTTGAGCGCGACGGGGAGACTTTTGAGGATGTTGCCCTCGGTGATGGCCCCGTCAACGCTGCGTATAACGCTATCGATAAGATAGTAGAAGCTCCGGAAAGAAAACTTGAGGATTATTCAATTCATTCAATTTCAAGCGGCGAGGATGCGCTTGGCGAGGTCGTTATAAAGTTGCGCTCTGGAAAACACCTGATCACCGGGCACGGGCTTTCTGTCGATATTATGGAGGCAAGCATACTTGCTTATATCAATGGTATAAATAAGCTCGTGGAAATGGGAGATCGGTACGATGAAGACTATGAAAAGAATTGAAATCCTTGATACGACACTACGCGATGGCGCGCAGGCCGAGGGGGTATCGTTTTCTGTAACCGACAAGCTGATGATAGTGCGTACGCTCGATGAGTTCGGTGTGCGCTATATCGAAGCGGGAAATCCCTTCTCAAATCCTAAGGATATGGAATTTTTCAAGCGCGCTCAATCGCTGGAACTAAAAAACGCAAAGTTAGTCTCATTTGGCAGTACACGGAGAAAGGATGTTGCCGCCCGCGATGACGCAAACGTCAATGCTTTGCTTGCCGCCGGCACGCCATGCGTTTCAGTTTTCGGTAAGTCATGGGATCTTCATGTACGTGAGGTGCTTGGCGTCACACTTGAAGAAAACCTTATGTTTGTCGCTGATACAGTGCGATATATCAAGGAAAACGGGCGAGAGGTAATATTTGACGCCGAGCATTTCTTCGACGGTTACATGGCTAACCCCGAATATACCATATCTGTTTTACGCACGGCGGTGGAAAGCGGAGCCGATGTTATATGCCTTTGCGACACAAACGGCGGGATGCAGCCGCTTCCGCTATACAATATCGTAAAGCGTGTGGTAGAGGAGTTTCCGGATGTTCGCATTGGCATACACTGCCACAACGACACAGGATGTGCTGTCGCAAATACGCTTCTTGCGGTTGAGGCAGGCTGCATTCACGTGCAGGGAACGTTCAACGGCATAGGTGAACGCTGCGGCAATGCCGATCTCAGCATTATAATCCCGGATTTACAGCTAAAATCAGGATATGGCTGTGTTAACGGACGGATTGAAACGCTCGCCAAAACAGCGGTGCGAATAGCAGAGATATCAAATAAGTCTATTCCGGGAAACAAACCTTATGTCGGGAAAAGTGCCTTTGCACATAAAGGCGGAATGCACATCGACGGTGTCGACAAGATTGCGCGCTCCTTTGAGCACATAGAGCCGGAGTCTGTCGGCAACAGCCGTCGCTTCCTATTATCGGAAGTGGCCGGAAAACGCGCTATACTGCTTAAACTTAAGGATATAGCCCCCCACCTGACGAAGGATTCGCCGGAAACAGCAGCGATACTCGAACGCTTAAAGGAGCTTGAGCATCAGGGGTATCAGTTTGAAGCGGCTGACGCAAGCTTTGAGTTGATGGTAAGGCGTGTACTCGGCACATATAAACCGCACTTCACCGTTTCTATGTATAAGACAAGTGTCGAGTTCCCGCATCTTGACAGTGAACTTTCGGCAAATGCCATGGTAAAAATCATTGTCGGTGATGGAGCGGAAGTTGCCGCCGCGATGGGCAACGGACCCGTCCACGCACTTGACCTTGCCCTGCGTCGCGCTATCAGCACGTTTTATCCCGCGCTGAACGATGTGTACCTCATTGACTACAAGGTGCGCGTGCTTGAGTTAGGGAAAGCAACAGGTTCACGCGTCAGAGTTTTAATAGAAAGTACCGACGGACGAACAACATGGACAACAGTCGGTGCTTCCTCCGACATAATCGAGGCAAGTTTTGTGGCTCTTGTAGATTCGCTTGAGTATAAGTTGTTTATGGAGAATGTGTAATATGAATACGAATATGACAGCAGATAAGAATAAAAAGACACTGTTATCATCAGATGCTTCTCCGCCCCGCCCGATGACGATGACGCAGAAAATAATAGCTGCTCACGCAGGCAAAGATTACGTATCACCGGGCGAGATTGTTATGGCAAACGTTGACCTTGTACTTGGCAACGACATAACATCGCCCGTTGCGATAACCGAATTTGATAAAACCGGGGCGAGGGGTGTCTTTGACGGCGAAAAAATTGCGCTTGTAATGGATCACTTTACGCCGAACAAAGATATAAAAGCTGCCGAGCAGTGCAAATGCGTTCGCACATTTGCAAAAAAGCATGGCATTGTAAATTATTTTGATGTTGGTGAGATGGGAGTCGAGCACGCTCTCATTCCGGAGCGCGGGCTTGTCACCTCAGGCGATCTTGTTATCGGTGCCGACAGCCATACCTGCACGTATGGCGCGCTTGGCGCTTTCTCAACGGGTATAGGCTCGACAGACATGGCAGCAGCCATGGCTACGGGCGAAGTTTGGCTCAAGGTTCCGGGCGCTCTGCGCTTTAATTTAACCGGCAAGCTTGGGCGGTATGTAACCGGTAAAGACTTGATTTTGCATATAATCGGCATGATAGGTGTCGACGGTGCTCTTTATAAGTCAATGGAGTTTACGGGAGCGGGCGTGCATACGCTTTCCGTATCCGACAGGCTGTGTATTGCAAACATGGCGATTGAAGCCGGTGCGAAAAACGGAATTTTCCCGGTTGATGATAAAACCATAGAGTATATAAAAGAGCATGGCGGTGACGAGCCGCGCATTTACGAAGCCGACCCGGATGCCGAGTACGAAAAAACGTACGAGATTGATCTTACCGAGGTGCGTCAAACTGTTGCTTTCCCGCATCTGCCGGAAAACACACGCACATTTGATGAAATTGGCGATATTCCGATTGATCAAGTTGTTATCGGTTCCTGCACAAACGGCCGTCTTGAGGATTTGATCATTGCAGCTGAAGTTATGCGCGGACACCACGTCGCACCCGGCGTGCGCGTAATAATCATACCGGCGACACAGAAAATATACCTTGATGCTATGGAAATGGGCCTTTTGCGCCAGTTTATCGAAGCCGGCTGCGTTGTTTCAACGCCGACTTGCGGGCCATGCCTCGGCGGTTACATGGGTATACTGGCTGAGGGCGAGCGCTGTGTTGCCACAACAAACAGGAATTTCGTCGGCCGCATGGGCCATCCGAAGAGCGAGGTTTACCTTGCAAGCCCAGCTGTAGCTGCAGCATCCGCTGTTGCGGGTAAGCTGGCACCTGCTATTTGATGGTGGAGGTATTATCACATGAAAATAAAAGGTAATGTCATAAGATATAACGATAACGTCGACACAGACGTTATTATACCGGCTCGCTATCTCAACACATCAAATCCGAAGGAACTTGCCGCTCACTGTATGGAGGATCTTGACCCGACGTTTGTCAGTCGAGTCAAAAAGGGCGACATAATCGTTGCCGGCGCAAACTTTGGCTGCGGTTCTTCCCGTGAGCATGCGCCGATAGCTATAAAGGAAAGCGGGATTGCGTGCGTCGTCGCAAAAAGTTTCGCACGAATTTTCTACCGTAACGCTATCAATATCGGGCTTCCGATTGTTGAGTGTGATGTCGATGTGGACGAGGGCGACGTTCTCACGGTTGATTTTGACACTGGTGTTATTGTTAACGAAACGAAGGGCACATCAGCAAACTTCGCGGCATTCCCGCCGTTTTTGATGGCAATAATTGAGTCCGGAGGACTGCTCGCCGCCGTCAGGGAGGGAAAACTGTGAGGTGTGAATTCAATATCGCTGTTGTCGCAGGCGATGGAATAGGGCCTGAGATAACAGATGCCGCTATCCGCGTTCTCCGAAAAATAGGAGAAAAATACGGCTGCAAGTTTACCTTCACAGACGTTATAGCAGGCGGGTGCGCCATTGACAAATATGGCGAGCCGCTGCCGAAGTCATCCGTAGATGCTTGCCTTGCCGCTGACAGCGTTCTTCTTGGCGCCGTCGGCGGGCCGAAGTGGGACACGCTTCCCGGTCATCTTCGTCCTGAACGAGCGCTTCTTGGTGTGAGAGAAGCGATGGGGCTGTATGCAAACATACGTCCGGCACGCCTTTTTCCGGAGCTTGCGTCTGCCTGCCCCTTAAAATCGGCATGCGAGGGCACGGGATTTGATCTTGTCATCGTTCGCGAGCTTACAGGCGGCATATATTACGGCGAAAGAGGCCGACGCGAGGGTAAATTTGGCATTGAGGCATATGATACGGAGTGCTATGGCACAGGTGAAATAGAGCGCATAGGCAGAGTTGCGTTTGAGATGGCGCGCGGACGACGCCGGAAGCTGACGAGTATTGATAAAGCCAATGTTCTCGAGAGCTCGCGCCTGTGGCGTGAGGTTATGCACAGACTGGCGGCAGAATATCCGGACATTGAGTATTCCGATATGCTTGTCGACAATGCAGCAATGCAGCTTATCCGGGATCCAGGCCAGTTTGACGTCATTGTAACAAGCAATATGTTCGGCGATATTCTGTCGGATGAAGCGTCACAGATAACAGGCTCAATCGGAATGCTGCCGTCTGCATCACTTGGCGAAGGCAAACGGGGGCTTTATGAGCCGATACACGGGTCTGCCCCCGACATAGCCGGCACAGGCAAGGCAAACCCGCTTGCGACGATTCTTTCAGCGGCAATGATGCTTAGGCTATCGCTTGATATGCCCGAAGCTGCGGACGATGTTGAGCGCGCAGTCAGAGAAGCTATCAGAGCGGGACTGCGGACGGCAGACATAGCGGCAGGCGGGCCGTCAGTTGGCTGCTTTGAGATGGCAAGCGCCATCGTTGAGAGAATATAACATTATAAAAATGAGTATTATTTGTAAAAAGCTTCAATGCAGGCAATTATAAATAAATAAAGTTTCCGTCGGATTTTGTAATTGACAAGTCTTGTCGGAAACCTTAAAATTTTAGTATGAGAAATTTACCGAATTGTAAAAAAGCAACAAAAGAAAAAAGCATAAGGCTGATAGTTGCGTCCATCGCTTTTATAATGATAGTGTCAACTGTCGTCTCGATGAACGTTTTTGTGAGAGCTGAGGCCGCCGATGCTGACACAGTAAGTGCTGATGCTGCTGAAAATGTAGCATCAGAGGATCCGGCAGTGTTAGCGGAGGACATAACAAAGACGTGTGAAATCAACTCATCCGGATTTAAAAATGCCAGACATCTCACAGACAGAAGCATAGAAAAATACGCATCGTCATCATCGGATGGGGCGACAGTCACAATAAAAAGTGATGTGCTCATAGGCTCTTTGTATATAGTATTTGGCAAAAAAGCAGGGGAGTGGACGCTTTCCGCAGGAAACATACAAAAAACGTGCGGGGAATATGGCTTTTTACATGAATTTGTAGACGTTGTGGAGCTAACAGGTGAACATCATACGGAAATTACGCTTTCATTTCCCGGGGGACATACTATTGCGGAGATAACTGTTTTTTCAGGGGGGAAGGTGCCGGATAATGTTGAGCAGTGGGAGCCCCCGTGCGAAAAAGCCGATCTTCTCCTCTTGACAGCTCACTCAGACGATGAGCACTTGTTTTTTGCAGGGATTTTGCCGTATTATGCCGGAGAGCTTGGTTATGCAGTACAAGTTGTGTACCTCTCGGACCACAGTTATGAATATATCCGCCCCCATGAGATGCTGGAAGGATTATGGGTGGCAGGAGTACGGAATTACCCGGTCAGCGGTAATTTTCCTGACATTTATTCCGAGTCGCTGACGGAAGCGAGGTCGAAATATTCAGCAAAGGGCTACAGTGTGGACAGCTTTGTTGAGTTTATTGTTAAAATGCTGCGCCGATTCCGCCCGAAAGTCGTTGTCAGTCACGATTTAAATGGAGAATATAGTCACGGTACGCACATACTTACCGCTTATGCCTTGACTGAGGCTGTCGCCGTGTCATCCGACGCAGAAAAATATCCGGAGAGCGCGGATGAATATGGCGTATGGGATGTGCCAAAGACTTATCTTCATCTTTACGGTGAAGGTAAAATAACTATGATATGGGACGAGCCGCTTGACGCCTTTGGCGGCAAGACAGCATTTACTGTTTCTCAGGAAGCATTCATGTGCCATAAATCTCAGCACTGGACGTGGTTCTATCGATGGATGTACGGGAGTATCAACAATAAAATTACCCTTGCTTCAGAGATAAAAAAATACTCTCCTATGTATTTCGGCCTTTACCGTACAACAGTTGGCCTCGATCAGAATACTGAAGACGGCGATTTCTTTGAAAATATAAAGACATATGGAGAAGAAAAAGCCGAGGAGGAAGCCGCCGCGAAGGAAGCGCTTAAAAGGCTTGAGTCAGAGCGCGCGGAAAGAGAAGCAGCGGAGAGTGAATCACGCCGACTCGAGTCTGAGAAAGCAGCAGCAGAAAGCGAATCTCGTCGGCTTGAGTCGGAGAAGGCGGCGGAGAGCGAGTCGCACCTGCTTGAATCGGAGTTTGCAGAGCAAACTGAAGAGGAAGATGCGCCTGATAAACAGTATATGATTATTGCGATAACAATACCGGTGGCTGTTGCTATTATGTGCGGTGCTGTTGTTATAAACGCAGGGGCACAAAACAAAAAGAATGAAGCAACAAAAGATATAGACAATAAAAGATAACGACTATTTGTTATATTGAATACAAAATCATAGCCCGGTCAGAGTTGTTATAACCACACCGCTGGGCTTTATTTTAGCAAATTATGTGTTATATTATATGATAACGACTTATATCAACGCCCTCGTGGATTAGAAGCTTTGTTTTAATATCAAGTCCGCCACTGTAGCCAACAAGCTTGCCGTGCGCATCGACAACACGATGGCAGGGTATTATAATAGGTATTGGATTGCGGCTAACAGCACCGCCGACAGCTTGTGCCGACATCTGCGGTATCCCTCGCATAGAAGATATTTGCGAAGCAAGCTCACCGTATGTCACAACCTCACCATATGGAATCTCAAGCAAAAGGCGCAGGACGGAAAGCATGAAGTCAGTGCCTGCCAGGCTGAGCGGAAGATAGTGCACAGACGGCTTTTTCCCATCAAAATAAGCATTCAGCCATTCGCCTGCTGCTGTCAGCGCCGCTGTGTTTTGTGTGTGGTCTTCTGCAATATCCCATTTTAATTTTTTTGCTTTTTCTGTGTCTGTTTCTACATTTGTTTTAACCTTTTGCCTGGGCAGGAAAAGATTTATTATGTTGCCGTTACTGCATACGACGGTAACGGTGCCGATGGGGGTGTTATATTCCTTCATACTGACTCCACAGGGCAAACTTATCGCGCTTTTGCTCGGTTGTTTGATTGTCCTCATATAAAAATCCTTTATAATTATATTTTATCTCAATTGTTTTTATAAAAAATACACGTAGTCTACTTAATATATAAAAAGCAATATTAATCTATAAATGTATGTAATATGCCAACAAAGAAAATAATATTTAACTATTGTTTACGGCTGCCAAAACAGGGTTGACACCAGATGTCAGTCATGTTATACTGATGCTATATATTAGTAATAAAAAAGAACCGTCATAATGCTTTTATGAAGGGCTTTTGTTTCTTACGACAGAATGTAGTAAAAAATGAAAGGCCTTTTATTTTTTTATGTCCGGAAGTTTTACGACAGCGCGCGTACATCTTAGCAAAATGGATGCACGAAACGATGTAGCAAATTAAACGATGATCAAAGTGCAGCTTTACATAAGGCGTTAATAACACTTAGAACAAAAAGTATTATAGCAAAAATTATAAATGAAAACAAAAGACCGTTTTTGTCTCCGCCGGTTTAAATTAGGAAGGCGAGACCGGTGGTGTTATAGTGTTCTCTAACCATAAGGCAGTATCTTGATCTAATATAGGAGGAACAGACCGTGAAGGATAAAATATTCATTACAAGCATTGACCGCGACAGGATAAAGAAAACACTTGATGATATTACAAGAGGCGGTGTTTCGCCAAGCAAAACAGTAAAGGGGCTTGAAAGTGAGCTCCGGCGCGCTGTCATTGTCGATCCGATGGGGATATCAAGTGATGTCATTACAATGAACTCCCGAGCCATAATTGAGCTTAACGGCGAAGAGGAGACGGAAGTACTGCTTGTCTATCCTCAAGATGCAGATCCGGCAAATAAAAAGCTTTCCATACTGTCACCAATCGGAATGGCGCTGATCGGATGCAAGGAGGGCAGTGTTATCGAATGCAACGTTCCCTCCGGTAAAACAAAAATACATATTAAAAAAGTTGTGTACCAGCCAGAATCCGCGGGGGATTATCATTTATAACCTTAAAGTAAAAAAGTGTTATTTGAAGCTATAAGAAACTCCTAACTTCAAGCAGATTTTGTCTATTACAACTATCGGATAGAAGCAAAACAGTATAAAGCAGTATTAAAAATGTGGTAAAAGAAGTCGGGCTTTTTTAAAAAGCCCGACTTTTGCTTTGAGCATATATTTTCACTCAATTTAAAGTGGCTATAAGCCGCCGCTTTATACCAATTAAGTGGCTTTTATGCTGAAATGATTTGCCGCTCTGCTTATACGCCTTCATCATAATATGTCGTATATAGTTGAATTATATATTTTCAGCCAATAAATTTTTCTTTATTTATTGTAGGCGTTTATCTCCGCGCGGCTGGTATTCTGCAAAGAAGCCGGAACCAGACGGTTCCTCGCCTGCCGCGTAAAGATGCGAAATATCGCCAAAATACTTCATGCGGAAGGCAACCTCGCCGGGAATGACCTCCTCAGTCGATACAAGCGTGACGCTTGAAGGTGCGACGAAGCAGTTCTGCCAGAGAACGGGCGTTGCTATAGAAAGCAGATGCGAAAGCATAACAAACATGACGCCAAGATGGCAGAAGAAAACGATAGTATCACCGTTTCCTGCATCTGTGCGATAAAAATTCCCGTCGCGGCGGTAGCCGTAACCTTCAAGAATCTCATCGAGGCCGCGTGTGACGCGTAGATACCATTCCTCAACGTTTCCGCCGCGGCTCATTGTCGGCCCGCGAAACCAGCTGTCCTTATTGTAAAGATCCGGCTGCTTTGTCCACCAACCGGGAACAAAGTCCCACGGCATACGATAGCGGCCGTCCGGCATTTGCATTACGGCGGGGAATTCCCGCAGCCAATCCTTTGTTATCACTGTGCGTCCGAGCGGTTCAAGACAAACACGGGCAGTGTCCTGCGCGCGTCCAAGCGGGGAGCAATAAATATCGCGGATTCCACCGAGACGCGCGATGCGGTCGGCAAGAAGCTCCGCTTCGTGCCAGCCCTTTGCCGTTAAGGAGTCGATGGAATAATCGGGATCTGCGTGTCTGATAAAGTAAAGCTTCATTTTTTAGTTCCTTACTGTTTTTTTAAAATACTATTCAAACTTTTAAAATTCATTTTTTATACTGCGGCTAAAGAGAAGGTCGAGCCTTTCCATGGGATCTGCGCCTTTATAAAGGATATCGTATACAGCGGTGCAAATCGGAAGCTCAGCTCCATATTTCTCCTGAAGTTGAACCATGGCCTCTGCTGTGTAATACCCTTCTGCAAGACCGCCGTCAAACTCCTCACCACGGACAAAAGCCTCTCCAAAACGCCTGTTATGGCTGTAGGGCGAGAACACTGTCGCCTCGTAGTCGCCGAGGTGGCAAAGCCCGTAGGCGGACATAGCCTGCCCTCCCATTGCGGATATTAAACGAGCGATTTCACGCGTACCACGCGCCATAAGCGCTCCTTTGAGCGCTGACATGCCGAAGCCGTCGAGCATTCCGGCAGCTATGCCGATGACGTTCTTTGATGCCGCGCCAATTTCATTTCCAATAATATCGGTTCCATAATAGAAGCGGATAAGACGGCTTGTAAATGCGTCTACGAGCATATGCTTATATTCATCATTTGTGCTGTCGATCACCATGCAGTTTGGCGTTCCGCGCAAAAATTCTTGCACATGCCCGGGCCCTATCCAGACGGCGACACGGCTTCCGGGAGCTGAACATTCGGTAGCAATTTCAGAAAGACGCTTACATGTACCGACCTCTATGCCTTTCATACACAAAACATAGTCCCGGGCGCCGCAGCCCACCTCTACTATCTCACCAAATAGTGAACGAAGCCCCTGTGAGTTTATGGAGATGACAATTGTCGGCGCAGAGAGCGTTTCTTTAAGCGATGTTGACAGTGTAATTTTCTCCGGTAAAGTTAGATAATCATTTTTTCGCTCGCTTAAAAGGCGATCCATCGCCTCAGTTCCCACGCGACCGTATAGGGTGACGTCGTGCCCGATACTGTTGAGATAATAAGCAATGAAGGTGCCCCACCTTCCGCATCCGATAACAGATATTTTCATAGCTTGTTGCACCGTTTATTTTATATTTATTGGCTTTTAATAGTATCGTCTTTATTTTTAATGGCGGGATAGTAATAATTATCTTTGTTTATTTACATTCGCACCAGTTATTGCCCTCCGTTACCTCGACGGACAGAGGGACGGATAACTTGACAGCGCTTTCCATCTCACGGCGGAGAACATCTGCAGCCTGCGCCGCACATTCACGCTTAGCTTCGACTATCAGCTCGTCGTGAACCTGTAGAATTAAACGCGCGTCAAGCCCCTCACGCTGCAGAGCACGTGCCGTGTTAATCATAGCAAGTTTTATTATGTCGGCGGCACTGCCTTGAATTGGAGAGTTCATTGCGACGCGCTCGCCAAAAGCGCGCGTTGCTTTATTTGAGACGTAAAGCTCCGGAATATAGCGTCGCCGACCAAGTAAAGTCGTAACATAGCCGCGTATACGTGCGTCCTCAACCGTTCTTTTCAGATACGCATCGATCTTTGGGTAGGTGGCAAGATAGCTTTGGATATACTCTGCGGCAACTTTGCGGGATGTTCCGATATCGCGCGCTAAAGAGAATTCGCCAATGCCGTATACGATTCCAAAATTGACAGCTTTCGCTCTTGAGCGCATCTCGCGCGTCACATACTCCTCCGGCACACGGAAGACTTCAGCTGCCGTTGCCGTGTGTATATCGGCGCCGCGAAGGAAGGCTTGCATCATTGTCTCATCGCCCGATATAGCGGCAAGAATGCGGAGCTCAATTTGTGAATAGTCGGCGTCGAGGAGAACATAACCATCCTCAGGGATAAAGTAGCGGCGCAGCTCGCGCCCAAGTTCAGTGCGGACGGGTATATTCTGTAAATTCGGCTCGTTTGACGACAGTCTCCCCGTAGCGGTGACTGTCTGCTTAAAGCTTGTGTGTATACGCCCGCTCGCGTCGGCGGCATTGGCAAGACCCTCGCCATATGTGCTGCGAAGCTTTGCAAGCTGGCGGTATTCAAGCACATCCTCTACAATAGCATGATCGCATCTTAATCTTTCAAGCGTTTCGGCGTCCGTTGAATACCCCGTCTTTGTTTTCTTGCCGGAGGGAAGCCCAAGCTCGGCAAACAGTACGTTGCCAAGCTGTTTTGGCGAGTTTATGTTAAATTCATGTCCCGCACGCTCGTATATACGCGCGGCAAGACGCTCCTCCTCGCTTGCAAGAATCTCTGTATATTTTAAAAGGCCGGCGCGGTCAATCTTAAAGCCGACTTTTTCCATGTCGGCAAGGACGGGGGATAGCGGTATTTCGATATTATATAAAACGCTTGATAACGGCGGTATGCCAAATTCGCCGGCTTCAGCGTCAACTTTTGCAAAGGCTTCGCGCATTGGCGAGGTGAGCCGCCAGATTATATCAGCTTCGTCAAGAGGGGTCGCAATATTCTTTGTTTCGCCAAGATAAGCTGTTGCTACGCGAGACAAATCGTATGAGCCCTTACCCGGGCGCAGTACGTATGCAGCAAGCATCGTATCAAAGGCGCAATTTACCGCTGATACGTGCTGATTTTTCTCGCGAAGCAGAGCATATAAAGCTTTGTAATCGTGGCAGTATACCTCAGCGTCACCTGTCATGAGGGCAGCGGCGGCAGTGCTTGCAACATCCGCCTTGTATAAAGCGCCCTCTGTTTTAATTATAAGATTATCTTTGTCGGTATCAACAGCAACGGCGGCTTTTTTTATGGTGCGTGCCGTTTTCTCATCAAGCGGCAGTAATTCGGCGGCACCATCGGACACAGAAACAGACACAAATTTCGCATTTTCTGAGTTAATGTACTCATTATTATTTTTTTCTATAAGTCCGAAACGCTCTGTTAGCCGATGAAACTCAAGCTCCGCGAAAAGAGTGCGTAGTGAAGCTTTATCCATGCCTTTGTATGAGCTGCCAAGATCACGTGCTGTTATGCCGGCAGGAGCGTCGCGCCGTATTTTGGCAAGCTCAGCTGACATATAAGCTAAGTCACGCCCATCAAGCAGCTTTTTTTTGATGGATTCCGTCACGGGCAGCGTGTCAATGCTGTTATAAATGACATCAATGCCGCCTACACTGCTAACAAGCTTCTGTGCCGTCGTTTTTCCTATTCCCGGCACACCCGGTATATTGTCGGAAGCATCCCCCATTAAAGCTTTGATGTCGACAAGGCGAGCCGGCTCCGTTCCGTACTCCTCGCGGAAGCGTTCGGGGGTGTAAATGATATCTTCTTTGTTTGTTAAAAGGATTACGGAGACATTTTCCGTTACAAGCTGAAGAGCGTCACGATCCCCGGTGAGCACATAAACGCGGTAGCCCTCACGTTCCCCATCTGCGGCAAGCGAACCGAGCAGGTCATCGGCTTCAAAGCCGGGCACCTCAAGAACGGCGGCACCCATAGCGGCGGCGCAGCGCTTTATATATGGAAGCTGCTCAAGTAGCTCAGCAGGCGTCGGACGCCGCGTGCCTTTATATTCGGCGTAACGCTCATGCCGGAATGTCGGCGCGGGGAGGTCAAAAGCGACGGCTACGCTATCCGGTTTAATAGATTCAATATGGCGTGAAAGCGTTGTTGCCAAACCGTAAACGGCATTAGTATGGAGCCCGTCCTTTGTTGTAAATGGGCGTATAGCGTAAAACGAGCGAAACATTATGTTTGAACCATCTGCGAGCAGCAGCTTTTTCATGAGGACATCCCTTTCAGCGTTTTGCTTTTTCACCGAGTTTAATGAATTTCATCAATGTTATATGGCGTTGTTTGATATACGAAATAGTTTAACCAGTTGGAGTAAAGGAGATTCGCATGCCCGCGCCATGTCACAATTGGTACCTTTGTGTCGTCGTCATCGGGGAAATAATTATAGGGCATATCGATAGGAAGCCCAAGATTGCGGTCGCGTTCATATTCAAGGCGAAGCGTATCTCCGTCATATTCGGGGTGTCCTGTGATAAAAATTTGCCTGCCCTTTTCGGTTGTGACTATATAGACACCGGCCATAGGCGACGAGGATATAATTTTTAGTTCACTTATGCGTTCAACTTCTTCACGTTTTATGGTTGTGTGGCGTGAATGGGGAACCATGAAAACATCATCAAAGCCACGTAGAAGTATTGAGTTTTTATAATCCTTTATGTGTGGGAAGACCCCGAAAAGCTTCTTTTCAAGCGGGTACTTTTTTATTCCGTAGTGGTAGTAAAGCCCTGCCTGTGCACCCCAGCAGATGTGAAGTGTGCTTGTAACGTGTGTTTTACTCCACTCCATAATCTCGCAAAGTTCATCCCAATACTCGACTTCCTCAAACGGCAGATGCTCGACGGGGGCACCTGTTATAACCATGCCGTCAAATTTCCTATTTCTTATCTCATCAAAGGTTTTGTAAAACGCAAGGAGATGCTCTTGCGGGGTGTTTTTTGATTTATGCGTGCTTGTGAGCATAAGCTCAAGCTCTACCTGAAGAGGTGAGTTGCCAAGAAGCCGCGCAAGCTGAGTCTCCGTTACGATTTTCGTCGGCATCAGGTTGAATATCAATATGTGAAGCGGGCGAATGTCTTGAGTTATCGCCCGTGTCTCTGTCATAACAAAAATATTTTCGTTGAGAAGTATCTGAGTAGCAGGCAGCTGATTAGGTATTTTTATTGGCATAAGCCGATTCCTCCGTTAATGATAATTTTTTGTCTGTCGTGCTTATATTTTTGCAAGTGCGCTGTCTATATCGGCGATAATATCGTCGATATCCTCAATGCCGACAGACATCCGGACAAGATCCGGCGTTATACCACAGTCGGCAAGCTGAGCATCCGTCAGCTGTCGATGAGTAGTGCTTGCAGGGTGCAGTACACTTGTACGTGCGTCTGCGACGTGGACGACAATTTTAGCGAGCTGCAAAGAGTCCATGAAACGGACGGCTGCCTCTCGCCCACCGGCGACGCCAAAGGATACGACGCCGCAAGCTCCGCGAGGCAGGTATTTCTTTGCAAGCGTGTATTGCGGGGAGTCGGGAAGAAGGGGATAATTGACCCATGAAATCTTCGTATGTGCGGCAAGATGTTCTGCAACAGCAAGGCCGTTTTTGCTGTGGCGCTCCATGCGGACAGCGAGCGTTTCAAGCCCAAGATTTAGAAGAAATGCAGCTAAAGGTTGAGGTGATGTGCCAAGGTCGCGCAAGAGTTGTGTGCGTGCCTTTACGATATAAGCAGCACGCCCGAACTTTTCCGTGTAAACAACACCGTGATATGATTCGTCCGGCTCTGTAAGCTCGGGATATTTACCGCTGGCAGACCAGTCAAAATTGCCGCTGTCGACAACAACGCCACCGATGACAGTTGCATGGCCGTCCATGTATTTTGTCGTTGAATGTATGACTATATCAGCGCCGAACTCAAACGGGCGGCATAAAACTGGCGTTGCGAATGTGTTGTCGACGATGAGCGGGACGCCATGTTTATGTGCAAGTTTAGCATAACGCTCAATATCAAACACAGTCATTGCCGGATTAGAGAGCGTTTCGCCATACATAAGGCGTGTGTTTTCATCAAACAGGGCGCTTATCTCATCGTCTGTCATATCAGGGGAGAAAAACCGCACCTCTATCCCCATGCGCTTCATAGTGACAGCAAGGAGATTTATAGTGCCGCCGTATATTGATGCGGATGCAACAATGTTTTGCCCGGCGCTTGTTATATTAAAAACTGAAATCAGAATGGCAGCTTGACCTGATGATGTGCACAAAGCACCAATGCCGCCCTCAAGTGCCGCTATTTTGCGTTCGACGCATTCAACAGTTGGGTTTGATATGCGCGTGTATATATGCCCGTCTGTTTCAAGATTAAAAAGCTGGCCAAGAAACTCCGATGAATCATATTTAAATGTTGTGCTCTGATATATCGGTAATACACGCGGCTCTGAATTCTTCGGCTGCCAGCCTTCTTGTATACATTTTGTATCAATTTTATATTCTTTGTATTCTTTCATTTTTCTATATCCACCGCGGCGTAAGCCGTCCTTCTCTTTCATTTATTTTTAGAGCATAGCTTTATTATAGTAAAATTTTAGTTTTACTTCTGTTTATATAATGTATATTTACTTTAGTTGTGAAAAAACGGCGACACGCAGAGCGCCGCCGTTATATTTTACGTAATGAATACGGTGGTCACATTCGAGCGCGGCCAAAACCGCATTCGTATCCGC
Source organism: Clostridiales bacterium (assembly GCA_012522015.1). Classification (GTDB taxonomy): domain Bacteria; phylum Bacillota; class Clostridia; order Oscillospirales; family CAG-272; genus DTU064. Next base: position 14,772 of record JAAYLD010000001.1, on the reverse strand, counting down.
CATAGGGGCAGGCAGCCGCGTGTTTTATGTGCGCGGCGGAGTCCCCGGATGAAAAAGCCAATATAGCGGCACGGCTGCTTTCATTAACGTACATTATATTATACATCTTCATACGCATTTGCATTTGCATTCGCATTTCCGTGCCCTCCTTTGTTTTAATTAATCAAATTATACAGCGTTTGACACTCGCCTGTCAAGTAAAGGCATTGATAAAGCTTAAGACATAATCCTTTTTTGCTGAAAATATTATTGGCTGCCATTTTAATAATTGTATTAATCACTAAAAAAGTCGGAGTATTCGCCACTTGTGAAGTTATCTGTCGCTGGCGCTTCTATTTTTCCATCAAAACCGCTCGGTTTTACAGTATATAAATACCAAAGATATGTTACACTGTCCTTTTCACTCACATTGTCGAGTGTAATTCTCACAGTGACAGACAAGGTCATTTCTTTGATGGTGCCGGCCTTGTCCATATATATAGCATGTAAATACTGAATTATATCGTATGTTTCAAAGTCATAATTCTGGGCTACTGTATCGTAGATATAGTCGTCAAAAGCATCAATAATATCTTGATCTGCATCAGATGCAACGACAATGTATGTGTCAGGAGCTCTTCTTATGACTTCAATTGTGTCGAATTTATCTAAATCGGTTATTACAGTGTTTTCTGCAATAAGATTCTCCCTTGCTTTTTTTTGCTCGTCGTCTGTCAAATCAACCTTGACACCGCCGTCATCAGTAACACTGTAAAAAGTGTTTCCTACGACATACCACTCCCGGACAGTTTCGTCATTTGAGGTCTTGAGAAGATACATATCAGCAGCATTATCTGAACCTTTGATAGTAAACACACCTTCCCCTTCATATAAAACGGTGTCGGCTTTTGTGTCTGATATGCTAATCTCCGTTTCATATTTAACGGATGAGGGGTAGGGGATGTTGCGAACCATTGATATATATTTATCGGCGTCCTCGCCACTTAAGAGAGTATCCTCTGCATCTTTGCTGTCTGAGACATTGTTTTCGTCTACCGTTTCAGTTATAGGTTCTGATGTATCGGAGTCAGTTTCTTTATTATTGTATTTGGCGCATGCGGCAGTGAAAAACAAAAGCAAAAGGATAAGCGAGATGGTAATTAGCGAAATAACAACCTTTTTAGAGTTCATTGATTAAATAAAGTCCCGTATCTCGAACATTTTAAAATTATAGATAAAACATTTTACAATAAAAACACCCCGGTGTCAATGTAAATAAACGCATAGGAAGGCGCGCGCCCCCGGTTTCTTGACAAACAAAACAGCGCAAGATATAATTACAAAAGACGCAAAATGAGTTCGTTTTTTGCTTTAATTATTAATATATAATTAGTGTAAACATAATAAATAAACAGAGGTGAGAGTCAGGATTATGTCAGAAAAGACCGTATTCGACGCTGAAAACAGCACCGTAAAACGCGGGGGAATATCAGTTGAGACTGAACATATTTTCCCGATAATCAAAAAATGGCTTTATTCGGAAAAAGAGATTTTTCTTCGTGAGATTGTTTCAAACGCAGCGGATGCCATAACAAAGCTGCGTCGTCTTATATCTCTTGGCGAAGTTCGAGATATACCGGACGGAGAGGACGATTTTAGAATAGATGTTATCCTTGATGCAAAAGCCGGAACTTTAACTGTTAGGGACAACGGCATAGGAATGACGGAGGATGAACTTCAAAAATATATATGCAATATAGCTCTCTCCGGCGCTCTTGATTTTATTGAGAAGTACGAGGGCGAGAGTGGCGGCGGCGGAATCATCGGTCACTTCGGCCTTGGATTTTATTCCGCTTTTATGGTGAGCGATACCGTTGAGGTCATATCAAAATCGTATCTGGGAGAAAAAGCCGTCAAATGGGTTTGCGATGACTCAGGCAACTATGAAATGAGCGAGCCGGATGAAGAACCGGAGCGTGGCACCTCAGTTATAATGCACATAAACGAAGAGGAGAAAGAGTTCCTCGCTTCCACTCGCATTTGTGATATACTTGAAAAGTACTGCTATTTTCTGCCCATTAAAATTTTCTTTAAAGACGTAGAAAAAGAGGAGAGCCAAAGTAAAAAAGACAGCGACAGTGATGCCGAATCTGCTGAAGAGAAGAAAGAAGAACCAATCAACGACATTCATCCGCTTTGGCAGAAAAATGCATCCGACTGTACAGACGACGAATATAAGGAGTTTTACCACCGCGTATTTGGTGATTATCGTGATCCGCTTTTCTGGATACACATTTCAGCCGATTATCCGCTCAACTTCCGCGGTATTCTGTATTTCCCGAAGCTGATAAACGAATATGAAAGCCTTGAAGGGCAGATAAAGCTTTATTATAACCAAGTTTTTGTCGCTGATAATATTAAGGAGATAATACCTGAACATCTCCTTATGCTGCGTGGGGTTCTTGACTGCCCGGAGCTGCCGCTGAATGTGTCAAGAAGCTATCTGCAAAACAGCGGTTATGTGACGAAAATGTCACAGCACATGGTCAAAAAAGTAGCGGACAAGCTGAATAGTCTTTATAACACCGAGCGCGAGAAGTACGAAAAGATATGGGATGACATTAAGACATTTGTTGAGTATGGTTGTCTTCGCGACTCAAAGTTTTATGACCGAGTCAAAGGTTCTGTTCTCCTTCCGCTTACAGATGGCCGTCATGTAACAATTGACGAATACCTTGAGAAGGCAAAGGAAAAGCATAAAGATAAAATTTACTACGCAAGCGACAAGACGGCGCAGGCGCAGTATATAGCCGTCTACGAGAAGGAAGGCATTGAAATCGCACATCTTGAAACAGTTATCGATACACAGTTTATAACCATTGTCGAACACGACAAAAACATCAAATTCTTACGCGTTGATGCTGAAGTTGCCGATGTGCTTAAGGGTGGTGACTCCGATAATGAGAATAAAACTGATGATAGAGATAAAACTGCGCGCGATGGGGCGACGGAACTTTTCCGCCGCGTAGCCGGGGATGTTAAGCTTACGGTTAAGTTTGAGCCTCTGCGCGACGCAGGGCTTCCCGCTGTGATAACTGAACCGGAGCACACCCGCCGCATAGACGATATGATGAAACTTTACGGCATAGCAACATCGGGTGCTAACTATAAACAGAATCGTGAAGTGATGCTTACATTGAATACGAACAATGCTTTGATAAATCGCATTTGCTCGTCGCCGGAGAGCGAAACATCTGAAGATATCGCACGGCACATATGGTCGCTTGCGCGCCTGACTCGCGGTTCGCTCACGCCTGATGAAATGGGGGCTTTTCTTACCGAAAGCTATAAGATTTTAGGCCTTATTCCGTGACATAAAAAAGTAAGCAACATATATAACAAATTTTCATCTGCTTAACTGTTTTTACTGTATGGGCATAGCGCTTTTATGATGGCTTGTTGCAAGGGCGCATCATAAGAAAAAATCACGCTGCACATAGTAAAACAGCATACGCACAAAGCACAATAAACAGTATAAAAATATAAAAAGGCACAAGGGCACAAGACAAACAACAGACATTAAGTCATAGACGAAAAAGAAAGGACATTTTAAAACGTCATGCCGGCGGAGCCAACAATTAATACAGAACTCAGAGGCAACATGATACCAGCAAAGGACGCGTATCAGATACTTCTCCAAGAAGCGGAAGATGTCACACACTCACGTAAAAGAGCCGACGTTGTTAAGCGCGGGCTCGTGCGCGAGCTTGCCCGTGTTCTTGTCGCATCGGGCGATCTTACCGTTGAACCGGTTACGGGGGATGGTGTACGGGGAATAGAGCACGTAAGTGTGAGGTGTGATGAAGCAATGGCGTTCATCAAAGAAATGTGCAAAAGCGGCGCCGACCGCGCCGCCCTTTGTTGCGACATTGACGAGTTTTGTACGCAATCCTTATATAGAATGGTGCATCCCAACGTTAGGAATCGTGACACCGACGCAAAATTGGTTCATGCCGCATGCGTTGAAAATGCTTATGCGGACGCGGCAGCTGTGTCATTCAGCTCATACCTTCTCCGGCATGGGTATAAAATGTCACTTGTGCGATGTGAAACACTTACCGCCGCCGCGGACGCCGCTTCTGACGGGGATGCAGATTTTTGCATCATTCCAATCAATAATTCAGGCGACGGGCGCCTTAATAATTTTTATCGCATGCTTGATGAAGGTGACCTAAAAATAGCGACCGTAGTTGACGTGTCGACAGGCGAGGGCACCACGCGCTATGCTCTTGCGGGACGCTCCTTTGATGTTGTCAGAACAGCGACTGTCTTTGAATTTTCGGTGTTTACCGATGCTATGAATGCCGCAGAAATCCTTCTTTCGATAAGCGCGCTCGGACATACGACACTTTACGTGTCGGCTTTCCCCGCGCGTATGAGCGGCGGGCTTATGTACAATTTTACCGTTGGCCTGGTGGGCGGATTTCGCTCTCTTTTATTTATGCTCGATATATTTTATCCTAACTTTTCGCTTATCGGTATATACGGAATAATTTAACTGGGCAAAAGAAATATTAAAGATAGTTACCACGGCACAGATAAAAAAGGCGAAAGGGCCGGATTTGTATTTTGGGAGGGTTGTATATTAAAGCCGAAGCCGCTATGGTAGAGAAGATATTGCATAAAAAAAGAAGCGTTGACGTTTTGTCCGAGGTAGACTCAACAAACGATTACCTCTTGTCGCTTCTGAAAAACGGGCAATACAGGCGTGCTGTCATCGCACGCCGCCAAACCGGTGGCAAAGGACGTCTCGGACGCTCGTTTTACTCGCCTGAAGGGGGACTTTACATGTCCCTTGATACGGAGATCTCCTGTGACGACGAGAAGTTTTTCCGTCTTTTAACCCCCGCCACCGGCGTTGCCACAGCGCGCGCCATATCCTCGGCGACAGGGATTGATGTAGGTCTTAAATGGGTAAACGACATTGAGCTTGATGGCAAAAAACTTGGCGGCATTCTCACTCAAAGCACTGTCTGCCCTGATGGAGTAAGGCGGGCAGTTGTTGGAATCGGAATTAATGTTAATACAACGTCATTTCCCGACGAAACATCTTCACACACGACGTCGCTTCTTCTTCATCGGCCGGGCGAAATATTTAACATAAATGAGCTTGCTGCGGCAATAATAGATTCGTTTGACAATTATATATCGCTTCTTTATGCAGGCAACAGGAGCGTAATAGAGTCTTACCGCTCACTTTTAACTACTATCGGACGCACCATCACGGTGATCCCGGCGGAGGAAGCTCCCCGATATACGGCAACGGCGCTTGACGTTTCCGATGACGGCTCGCTTATTGTTCTCTGTGACGACGGCAGCCAACGTCTACTTGACAGTGGCGAGGTTTCGATAAGGACGATATAAACCCTGCATAAAACATAGATAAAACATAAATAGGAGATTATCTTGTATGGAACAATACATTCGCGACGCATACGAGCGCTGGCTCACCTCCGGTATTGTTGATCCGGAAACGAAAGCAGAGCTTCGCTCGATAGCGGGCGATGAGGTCGAGATAAAAACTCGCTTTGTCTCGTACCTTTCCTTTGGCACAGCAGGTCTTCGCGGCATAATGGCGGCGGGGACTAATAATATGAATGTTTACACCGTCGCACACGCGACACAGGGCATAGCATCACTTATACTGAAAAGCCATGCGGCAGAGCGCGGTGTAGTGATTGCTTATGACAGCCGCGAAAACTCGCGCGCTTTTGCTGAAACAGCCGCTTCCGTTCTTGCGGCAAACGGCATTAAAACTTATCTTTTCGACGGAATACGTCCGACACCTGTCCTTTCCTTCGCTGTGCGTTACCACGGCTGTATAGCGGGTATCAATATAACAGCGTCACACAACCCGAGTGAATATAACGGGTACAAGGCATATTGGGAAGACGGTGCGCAGCTCCCGCCGGATCATGCGGCGACGGTATCTGAGGCGATGGCAGGCATCGATATCTTCGACGGAGTGAAGAGGATGGACTTTAACTCCGCCGTCAAGTCGGACCTTATCGAATATATTGGCGAAAAAACCGATGAAGCGTATCTCAAAGCTGTTCTTGAGCAGGCAGTCGACCCGAGCGTTGTTGCAAAGGCGGGTGACATGAAAATAGTATACACGCCCCTTTATGGAGCAGGCTATCGGATGGTGCCGGAGATCCTTCGGCGCATAGGGCTTAAAAATCTTTATACAGTTGATGAGCAGATGACACCAAACGGTGCGTTCCCGGGGCTCAAAAATCCGAATCCCGAGTTTCCCGAGGCATTTGTAGCCGCATTGCCGATAGCAAAGGCAACAGGAAGCGATCTTATCATCGCAACAGATCCGGACTGTGACCGTGTCGGCGTTATGGCAAAAGAGAAAAGCGGCGGGTTCATCACAATCACGGGCAACCAAATGGGAGCGCTGCTTCTTGACTACATCATAACATCGTACAAAGAGAAGGGCACAATGCCCCCGGAGCCTTATGCGATAAAAACGATAGTTTCGACTGAGCTTGTAACAAAAATATGTGCGTCTCATGGCATAAAGTTGTATAATGTCCTAACCGGTTTTAAATTTATCGGTGAGGTCATTGAAAATTGCCTTGAGAGCGGTCATGGAAGCTTTATTTTCGGCTTTGAGGAAAGTTACGGCTACCTTAAAGGGACACACGCGCGCGACAAAGACGGCGTCGTTGCTTCTATGCTTATATGTGAGATGGCGGCTTATTATGCGGCGCGCGGCATGACGCTTGCGGATGCTGTTGACGCCCTTTACGACCGTTACGGTTATTACAGCGAAAGTGTTGAAAACATAGCGATGCGCGGCCTTGAGGGAATGGCTGAGATGAAAGCGCTTATGGTTCGTCTTCGTGAGAATATACCCGGAGCGATAGGAGGGGTTCGTGTCAGAAGCGTGCGCGATTACCTTGCCGGAACTATAAAAGATATGGAAACGGGAGATGTAGCCCCGACAGGTTTGCCGACGTCGGATGTTATGTACTATGAACTTGTGGGAGGCGATGTCGTCGTCGCACGTCCTTCCGGCACGGAGCCGAAGATTAAGATATACTACCTTGTAAACGGTGCATCAAAAGACGAAACTGATGAAAAAATAGCAAAATACAAGGCCGATGTTGCCATACTTTGCGGGTTTAATAAATGAAAGATGTATCGGATAATATGAATGAAAAAAGCGCTATGAAAACAGGTCGCATTGATGTGCTCGGCGTCGGATTTGACAGTGTGACGCTTGATGAAGCCGCGGATCGTGTGATGGAGCATGTAACAGGGGAAGGGATGGCTGGTGGTGTTTTCACGGTCCATACGCCGAACTCTGAAATTGTCGAGGCGTGCATCAACGACAAAAGCGGAGAACTTTATAAAATAATCAACTCCGGCAGTCTTATCGTTCCCGACGGCATTGGTGTTGTTAAGGCAGCAGCAATGCTTGGCACCCCTGTTAAGGAGAAAGTGGCTGGCGTTGAGCTTGGCGAAGAAATATTGCACCGTTCGGCAAAGGCAAAAGTTCCCGTGTGTTTTCTCGGTGGGAAACCCGGCATTGCTGAGCTTGCAGCCGAAAAAATGAAGGCGAAATACCCCGGCCTTGTAATTTGCGGTACAGCGGACGGTTATTTTAAAAAAAGCGGTGAGGAGTCAGACGCAATAATCGCTAAAATAAAAGCTTCCGGCGCTGCTATCCTATACGTTTGTCTTGGCGCACCGACACAGGAGCGTTGGATATACGAAAACAGAGAAGCCCTCGCTGCCGCTGGTGTTCGTGCAGCGCTTGGTCTTGGCGGTTCGCTTGATATTTATTCGGGAGCGGCACGCCGCGCGCCGAGGATATTCATAAAGCTCGGCATCGAGTGGCTTTACAGGCTGCTTCGTGAGCCGTCACGCGCAGGGCGAATGATGGCGCTGCCGCGCTTATATATGCGTGTGCGGCGGGAAGCGGCACGTATGCGTGCAAAATAAAAATAAAATTGCCGATGGGCGTGTAATTTATGAACATATTAACATTCACAAAATGCAATTTTACGATAAAAGGCTTGTATTTTTGCATACATCGGTATAAAATATAAAAGGTTAATTTATATAAACCATATTTAAATTTATATATACGGAGGAAAATCATTCATGGCAGTAAAGGTTGCTATTAACGGCTTCGGAAGAATAGGGCGTCTTACATTCCGCCAGATGTTTAATACAGAGGGCTATGAAATCGTCGCTATTAACGACCTCACAAGCCCCAAGATGCTTGCTCATCTTCTGAAGTACGACACAACACAGGGCAACTATGCCGGCATTGACGGCAAAAAGCACGTTATCACGAGCAAGGAACCAATTTATGAAGAAGACGGCAAAACAGTTAAGGTTCCGGGCTCCATTACCGTCGACGGTAAAGAAATTACAATTTATGTATATCCGAATGCGAAGGATTGCCCGTGGGGCGAGCTTGGAATAGATGTTGTTCTCGAATGCTCCGGCTTCTATACCTCAAAGGCAAAAGCTCAGGCTCATATTGATGCCGGTGCGAAGAAGGTCGTTATTTCCGCTCCCGCTGGAAACGATCTCCCGACGATTGTTTACGGTGTCAACGAAAAAACTCTTACAAAGGACGACAAGATAATATCTGCCGCTTCCTGTACGACGAACTGCCTTGCTCCAATGGCATACGCACTTAACAAATACGCTCCGATTCTGAGCGGTATTATGACAACTATCCACGCTTACACTGGTGACCAGATGATTCTTGACGGTCCGCAACGCAAGGGTGACCTCCGTCGTTCGAGAGCCGCAGCGTGCAATATCGTTCCGAACTCGACAGGCGCAGCAAAGGCCATCGGCCTTGTTATCCCCGAGCTTAACGGTAAGCTGATCGGCGCAGCACAGAGAGTTCCGACAGCGACAGGCTCAACAACGATTCTCATCGCTGTTGTAAAGGGCAAGGATATTACAGTGGAAGGCATCAATACCGCTATGAAAGCTGCTGCTGACGGTGAAACTTTCGGTTACACAGAAGACGAAATCGTTTCTTCTGACGTCATTGGCATGACATACGGTTCGCTCTTCGATGCTACGCAGACAATGGCCAGCAAGATCGACGACGAAACATATCAGGTTCAGGTCGTTTCTTGGTATGACAATGAAAACTCCTACACAAGCCAGATGATGAGAACGATTAAGTTCTTCGCTGAGCTTAAGTAAAAAACAGTTAATCGTATATCAAACGCAAGTGATATACAAAAAAAGAAAGCGCCCTGTGTGGCGCTTTCTTTTGTGTATCGATGATATTGAGACACCTGCGAAAATCGCACTTGCAATAAAGGGGCGCCTGTGATATACTTTTATACGCGCCAAGTTTGCGCTTTATTATGTATGTTTTTGTTTTACGCACTAAAGCGGCAGCTTTTATGTCGGGCAGGCGCGCCAAACACATATTTAAATATGCCTTTGTAGCTCAGCAGGATAGAGCGTCCGCCTCCTAAGCGGAAGGTCAGCGGTTCAAATCCGCTCAAGGGTGCCATTACAAGACCCCGATTATACCGGATTTTCGGTATAATCGGGTGTTTTTTTGTTTTGCGTCTGCAAGCTGAGTTTGCGAGGATTAAAATATTACTTAGTTTGATTACATATAGTTACATATACGGTATATGGCACTATGTATTCAAACAAATACAATTTAATGTCAATGTAGATTTAACAAATTAGCCACTACTCTATAAATATGAACCCATAAACTTTAATGATAGCATTTAATAAAGCGCACACAAAAGGTCATGTGAAGGAACTTCTTTCAAAAAAGACAAATCTAATGTAATTGAGAAACATGGCAATACAGTAATTGCGTACCATTATAAATCACTAAACATGCGATGTAAGTATTATCGGCACAGGTGTTTCTGGTAAAACATATTTAAACCCCGAAGCCTTTTTACAGTTAACTTGGAGGGAATGATTCATGAAAAAATATGTGCTTTCTTTATCGCTTGCTTTTTAAGGTTCACTTTTTTCGCGTCTTCTATTCAAGCTCTTAGATCTGCTGAGGGGCACATAGATCTCACGGAAAGCGACATTGCAAGCGATAAAGGAGAAGCGCTCATCGATGAGTTTGTAAAACTTTGTGAAGAATATGAATTAAGCACTTTTAATGTTGAAAAAATTATCTCAATGTTCCCGGATGTGAGTGTTGACGATTTTATTTATAGTGAAAGAGGTTATATTGGGCGGTCTTACGAGTATGAGAAACCTAACACAAAACCACTAAAAGATGGTGATTGCGATATTAGATTAACTAAGTCAGTAGGATATTATAAGGACTATGAAGATATAGATCTGCTAATATATAAACCTTATATTGATAATGCTACAGGGATTTTAGGAGAGATAATCGGAAAGATAAAAAAGCTTGATGATTTTTATAAGGTGTGTGGATACACCTTCACAAATGTGGATATTCTCAAAATGGCATATCCTTGGCAAAATGCCTATTCATTTCATTGTATAGTTTTATTTAATAAGGGGGGGGCTATTCCTGTCTCCTGATATAAATCTTATGGTATGGTCTAAAAACCCGGAGTATTTAAAATACATTCATACATATACACCAGATTATATTGTGATGGGGTATGAAGAAAAAGTTGATATAATGCCGAATTGTCAATGGATAGATATATCGTTATTTTATGATTGTCCGGAAGGTGTTGACAAATATAATTATTTGTCATACGAACTTTCGCATATACATATTAGGACAGAAAAATATTCTCAATATACAAAAAAGATGTCCGAATCCCCGCAAACCGGTTTTAACACTGTGGCTGTTATTGTTGTTGCCGTTATTTCAGTCATAATAATGATAACTTTGATAATAAAACGCAATCCAGAATAAGGTAATATTATAAAGCAAAGTAAACTGCTCATTTTTTTATGATAAACAATAAGGGGTGAAGCCTCTGCTTCACCCCTTATTGTTTAATGCTACTTATTTTATCAGCAGATTATATTATCTGCGCCGTTTGTGCGTGTGTGCTGTTTGAAGTGTGCGTCAGTTTGCTGTAAGCGCTGCTTCAAACTCCTTATTATCCAGATACCCGGAGGATTGCGCTTGCTACATTTTTGCGTACTCTCCCCCCATTTTTTAATAGCTCCTCATGGGCGCAACTTTCAACAATTCTCCCTTTGGCCATTACAACAATGCGGTCGGCAATGCGCACCGAGCCTAACCGATGGGTTACTAAAAGCGTCGTTTTTCCATGTGAATACTCGGCAAACTGCCTATATATCCTTGTCTCTTCCAAAGGATCTATTGCCGCCGTAGGCTCGTCCATAATAATGAAATCATGTCTGCGATATATGCCCCGGGCCAAGGCTACCCGCTGCCATTGTCCTCCCGACAGCTGCACACCTCCGTCAAACTCACGTCCCATCATTGTTTCGGTTCCATATGGGAATGTTTTTGCGTTTTTGTATTCGACATTAGCAGAAATTAAAGCATTCTCTATAATCTCATCGCTTGTATAGTCACTTATGCGGATATTATTCCCGAGCGCCAGTCCCACATATGACATATAATTTTGAAAAATAGCGCTTGTATGCGAAAATAGCGCCCTGTCGGAGGTTTTAGCAGTGTCCTGCCCACCTACACAAAAACGGTGCCCGAATCAGGCTTATAAAGCCCGCAAAGCAGCTTCACAAGAGTAGTCTTGCCGCTGCCATTTTCGCCAACAATAGCTATCGTTTCACCGCTCTTAACCGTAAGACTTACGTTATTTACGGCCGGCGTGTCTGAGCCCGGATATGTAAAGCTTATGTTGACAGATTCAATTCCTCCCCGGCTGAAGTCGGGAGCAGTATTACTCCCCTTTGTGCCGTCAGGCAGATCAATGAACCGGAAAAAATGCTCCACTCCGCCAAGCCACATTGTGCCGATTCCAGTCTGTCGAAAGAAGCTTTCAACATTTAAAAACATCATTTCAACTGAAGTCAAAACCGCTGAAAATGCTCCCACAGAAATTGTTTTATTCAAAAGCGACCTGAAGAGCAAAAGCAAAATGACCACCCATCCTATGACTTTTGTCATGTTAAGACCAAAGTCAATAAGAAGCATTTTTATATTATGCTTTCTTTTTGCCTTAAAAATAAGATGTTTAACATCATATATCAGCTTATAAAAATGGTAAAAAGCCCCGAACATCCGCGTGTCAAACAAATTTGTAGCAGGAGAGTAATAACTACTCTCCTGCATTTCAAGTAACCGTATCTTATCCTGTTGATTATCGTGAATTCGAGGTAATACAATATCTGATAGCAACGTTGGAATAAAAGTAATAATAAGCGGTATTACGAGTATAGGTTCCAGCTGGTACAAGTAAACACCCATAATTACAAGAAACGCGCCATTATATATAAATATATCAAGCCATGTGTTGATAAAATGTAATACTACTCCGCTTACAGCCCATGATGCTTTACCAGTCTGCTGTATAAACTCCGGATTTTCGAATAACTGTGCCGGCAGATTACCAACCTTTTTATACAGAATTTTACTGAGCTTTATATTGATGCTGTTATCGGTGTACTCGGACACCAAGTTTCTTAGAGACATCATAATTTGATTTATCAGCATTACTAAGACTACTGCAACGGCGCCAATATATACATTTTTTAGAGAACCACCGTGTATAACAGCATTTTCAATTGCATTAAAAAGGAATTCGTTTGCGGGCGCGGTCAATCCATTTAAAACGCCCGATATTAGATCAATGTTCCCGTACATGAGATAATGTGACAGGGCTGTTTGGCGAGGTTAAGGTTTTAATGTTATTTTGCGCTGTACTACAATAAAAAAACAAAAGGCTTGTTGCTTGACTTAGACAGGCATCAAGCCTTTTCAGTTGTTTGATTGTTTGTTATTTTCGTTGTCAGCTATCATAGATAATTTTCAATACAGCGCACGACCTGTATTGCAACGGCTTCCCAGCCCTCGTCTGTCAGGTGAATGTGGTCGGGACATATGTAACGGGGGATATCTGCGGCGACGATGGGGTATAGGTCATCTACCGGAAGGTTATGTTCAGCCGCGACAGCCTTAATTATGTTGTTATAAGCGATAATGCCGGATGTGTCCGGGGTTGGCGGTAGGAGTTGTTGTCGCCATAATGATTTGCGCGCCGGGAAAGATTTTGCGGAGCACAATAATTATACGTTCAAGCGCCGATTTATACTCCTCCGGCGATGAAAATGGGCGTCCGAGGTTATAATCATCGCCAAGGTCCCAAAGACCGTTGTTCCAGTGAATGATGTCCGGGTTTTTGGGAAGCTGTGGCAACCAGAAGCGAAGTGAATTCAGCGTGTAGCCTGCCTAGCGGCCGTTTTCATTAGGCCCAAATACGGCTGCACGCCCCTTAAGTTTTTTGCGAACAAGCAGCTCATACCTCATGCGGATGGAGTCACCGAGTAAAATTATTTGTTTTTCTTTCATAAATACTTCCTTTTCATTTTTATTGCAAGACCGGCCATCGCCGACTACCTAATTTACTTCTTTTCTCATTTTAATATCAGATACACAAAAATGTCAATGAGACGCACCCGCTCACAGCCTCTATATAATCAAAACGCTTTGGGTTCGGGGGTATTGATATATCGGATTTGTTTGTTCAATGCTTAATATCATAGAATAATTAAATACTCTCCGCTATTTCAAACAGGCATTTCATTCCTTCCGACATTTCGCCATTTTCAACCCATTCCGAAAAGTTCAAATTGTGATCGTCGTTGTCAAAATAATGTACTGTCAGATTTGTTTTGCCGAGTTTTTTAAAGATTTGCTCAATGTCTTTTGAATGAAACAGCGGTGTCATATAATCGTACTCTCCCGAAAAAATATGTATCGGAAGGTCAAGTCTCGGAAGCACGTTTTTATTCGGTTCAAGTGAAAAGTGTTCTTTCCACCATTCGGAGGTAAGCCGTACACCGTGATTGTTTTTCAGCCATTCATCATCGCTACGTTCGACAGCCGATAGCACACTTTTCATGTGTTCAATACACACAGGGGCAAAATCTGCGGCTGTCAGTTTTCCATCACCATCTATATCAATCTGTTCAAAAGTTAAGTCTCCGAAAAAGGCCTCTTTTTTGTGATAACGGTCTTCCTCAAAATCAGATTTTGTAATATAGCCTTTTCTGTCATAATCGAAATATCGTCGGCAGAAAATTATAGACGCATTGCCGTTTTGCTGCCAGACAAATGTATCCAGCAGATTTTCATTACAATAACCGCAGAGAAGAAGCCCATCGACTTTTACATTATTATTTAGAGCAACAAGCGGAGAAATGATGGTTCCTTCACTCCAGCCAAGAAAATACACCATTATGTCCGGATATATTGTTCTAATATATTGGATTATACATTCAATGTCACTGACTGAATTGTGCGGAAGATAAGTTTTATACTGTTCGTCGTCAATGTCGACGAAGAAAGGAGCAGTTCCGCCATCCTTTACACCGCGTGTGCTGTATCTGCAATATGCGATTTTACGGTCGGTAAATTCACGTGCAAGGAAATCGTGATAATTATAGAAAGAGCCGTCAGATTTCTGGCGCCTTATATTATAAGTATTCGGACCTGAGCTGTTCACATATAAAATTAGCTTTTCCGGTGCAGTATCGGGTACACTTAACATTACTTCAAGCGGATACCCGTCAACTGCTGTGATTTTTAATAAAGTGTCAGTCATTTTATAACTCCTA
>JAAYLD010000095.1 GCA_012522015.1 Clostridiales bacterium | reverse complement strand
TGTCTCGCTTCTGCCTTTGATAACGCCCTCGTCCGTAACAAAGGAAATAGCGCCGACATACTGCGAGAGACTGTCGATGTCAGTAAAGGATGTGGTGTTGAAGTTTGACCACAGTGTGTCATCGACATCGCCTGTCATCATGCGCGCAATGAACAGTGCCATTTGATAGCGCTGTACATCGTCCTCAAGATGAAGTTTCCCATCAGTATAGCCTTTTAGTGCGCCAGTGCTGACAAGAACTTCAGCAGCTTCTGTGTAATCGGTAGCATCTTCCGCGGAAACAATGACCGCAGTCGTCGCTATCATCATTACAGACAGAAGCAGCGCGAGAAACTTTTTCAGATTTCTCATTTTCTCCTCTCCTCGTTATTTATTATTCATACGGGAAAACATGCTTCGGTCCGCTTTTCCTCCGTTTCCGGCGGGAAAGCTAATCCGGCATAATTTCCCTGCGTTTTCATAATACACAATGTCACAAACCATTTTCAAGTGTTTTTGCAATATGTAATATAACTTTAATATTAAACACTGTTTAATAATACACCGACTTCTATGTTAAGCGCGTTTTTTCTTGTAATTAAGAATTTTTTTTGGCTTTGTAATCATGCCACGTAAGACGCCCGAAAATCAACAGTTTAATCGAACAACGTCACAAAAATGTTTTTCGTGCGTTTTGTTATATTTTAACACTTTTTATAAGCAAATTCAGTATTGACAGCAAATTTTATGTCACACAATGTTTTTAAAATAAATAGCAGTGAGGTTCTGCAACACAGAGCCTCACTGTCGCTTTATTTGTTTCGTTCACTTCTTTTGATGATAGGCGCTGCTCATCGTGCATGAGCTGCATCCACATCCGCAGGAGGAGACACCCCTCTTACGATCGATTACCATGCGCGCTATTATTGCACCGGTAATTCCGGCAAGGAAGCCGCATACGACAATCGTCGCGATATTTTCTCCAATAAACGCAAGCATTAAATTGTCCTCCTTTGCTTTCTTTCCTTTTTTATATTATATTTAATACAGACTTTCTTCTGTTACTTTATCACGGAATATCACGAAACGCGGGTAAGTTTATTTTCTTTTGCAGACATCTTTTTATCCGGCGTTTTTCGGAACATAAGGTAGAGCATCACTGACAGCACAATTACCGCGCCAACGGTGCCAACGCCAAACGAAACATCCCCCGTTATGAGTGAGCCGAATTGATAAATCATAAGTGACACGACATAAGCAAACACGTTCTGATAAATTATCGCAAATAATGTCCACTTGCGGCTATTCATTTCGCGGCTGAGCGTAGTTACAGCAGCGATACAAGGTGAGTTGAGCAGGTTAAACACAAGAAACGAAACGGCTGCAACAGCGCTTGGGAAAAGAGACATGACAGCGCCCCAAAGCTCCGGATCCGCTTCACCAAGATCGACAAGGCCAACAAATATAGCTATCGTCGACACGACGGCTTCCTTTGCAAAAAAGCCAGAGAGCGACGCCGCCACCGCTTGCCAAAAACCAAATCCGAGCGGTATGAATATCGGTGCAATGATGCCACCGATAACGGACATGAGGCTGTTTTCCTGATGAACTATCCCGAACTTTCCATCTTCAAATCCGAGGGTGCCAAGAAGCCACATAACAACGCAGCAGAGGAAAAGAACGGTTCCCGCCTTCTTAAGGAAGTGCCAAATGCGATCCCAGACGTGAATAAGGGTTTTTTTGATGCTGGGGAGATGGTACTGCGGAAGCTCCATAATAAACGGGGCAGGATCACCTGAGAACATCTTAGTCTTTTTGAGTATAATACACGATATGACAACGCCGGCAATTCCGACAAAGTACATCAGGGGAGCCATCCACCACGAACCGCCCATTATAGCGCCCGCAATCAGCGCGATAACAGGGAGTTTTGCTCCGCACGGTATCATTGTCGTCGTCATCATTGTCAGGCGGCGGTCTTTTTCGTTTTCAATCGTTCTTGTCGCCATAATTCCGGGAACACCGCAACCTGACGATACAAGAAGCGGTATGAAGCTCTTGCCGGAAAGCCCGAAGCGGCGGAATATCTTGTCCATGATGAAGGCAACACGGGCCATATATCCCCAATCTTCAAGGAACGAAAGAAGAAGAAAGAGGACAGCCATTTGAGGAGCAAATCCGATCGGCGCCGAAATTCCCCCTATTATACCGTCTACAACAAGCGATATAACCCAATCGGCCGCGCCTGCTGATTTTAAAAGCGAAGCGACACCGGGCATAATCCACTTGCCAAAGAGCACCTCGTTTGTAAAGTCAGTGACAATTGTGCCTACAGAAGTAACAGCAATATAATATACGGCAACCATTATAAGAGCAAATATCGGCAGCGCAAGAAAGCGGTTTGTCACTATCCTGTCAATCTTCTCAGATGTCGACAGCTTCCCTTCATTTTTCTTTTTATATGAGTTTTTGAGTATGCTTGATATATATATGTAACGTTCGTTTGTTATAATGCTCTCGGAATCATCATCAAGCTCGGCTTCCGCTGTGCGAATGTCTTCTTCAATATGAGCTATGACCTCGTCTGAAAGCTTAAGCTGTTCTATAACTTTTTTGTCGCGCTCAAATATTTTAATAGCATACCATCTTTGCTGCTCTGAGGGCATATTGTGAAGAGCTGCTTCCTCAATGTGGGCAAGAGCATGCTCGACAACACCGCTGAAGATGTGAGCAGGAGTCGGCTTTACACCGGCCGTGGCAGCTTCTATTGCCGCGTCTATCGCTTCGTCAATTCCAGTACCTTTAAGAGCCGATATTTTAACAATGCGAGCCCCAAGTGCTTTTGACAGTGCGTCTGTATCAATTTCATCACCACTTTTTCTCACAATGTCCATCATGTTCACAGCAACAACGACAGGAATTCCAAGCTCCGTCAGTTGTGTTGTGAGATAAAGGTTCCGCTCAATGTTTGTACCATCAACAATGTTTAGTATGACGTCCGGACGCTCGCCGACAAGATAGTCGCGCGCAATAACCTCTTCGAGCGCATAAGGGGATAGCGAATATATACCAGGGAGATCTATTACGGTAACATCCGGATGCTTTTTAATAGTTCCCTCCTTTTTCTCAACTGTAACACCCGGCCAGTTCCCGACATACTGGTTTGAACCTGTCAGAGCATTAAACAGTGTCGTTTTTCCGCTGTTGGGATTGCCTGCAAGGGCTATTCTTATGCCCATACAATATTTCACCCTCTTTTTTTGTCAGTTAGCATTCGCTAACCGTATGGTTTAAAAATATGGGGCCATGTGATACCCCAAGCATAGGCAAGTGCCTTATTCTACCTCCACCATTTCGGCATCTGCCTTTCGTATAGAAAGCTCGTAGCCGCGCACGGTCACTTCGATAGGATCGCCGAATGGAGCAACACGCCGGACATAAATCTCAACACCTTTTGTTATACCCATATCCATAATACGACGTTTAACTGCGCCCTCGCCCCTCAGCTTGAGCACCTTAACAGTCTTACCAACTTTAGCCTCCTTGAGTGTCATTGTCCGTATGCGAAAAACCTCCCTTGATATTTACATTGTGCTATCTAATCTTAAAATTCCCTAAAACCATTTCCCAGTTAGAAGCCACACAGAAGCTCTTCTTACTGCTGACGACAGAACTGCCGCTGTTTTCCGCCAGCACACATTATGGTGCTGCCGGGAGCGAACCCTTAATTTTCAAGGTATTCTTTATTTTATTTGTTGTTTCCGATGCTTTTTTAATATTTTATATAGCCGGTATTCGCTATAATTAGGTGCATCGTAATCACCCATTTTTGCACAGGCGCTTAATCTATGGTGTGCAAAAATCACGGTTAGCATATGCTAACCATAAGTATAATTCCGCACGTGATACTTGTCAATATGTTTCATCAAAAACGTTATATTGCTTAATTCCCCGGACTTTCACACAATAAATTATTAAGCAATATAACAGCTGAGCAATAAATAGGCTTATTATACCTATAAAAAAGCACAGGGGTTGCCTATCATGAGTTTGTATGATAATATGAAAAGAACGAAGTGTCAGGGGAGGCTATCACAGTATGCACATACAAGAGTCGGGCGAGATGTACCTTGAGACGATATATATACTTTCAAAAAAAAGCGCTCATGTCCGCGCCATTGATATTGGCGAGCATATGGGTTATTCAAAGCCAAGTGTCAGCCGTGCTCTTGGGCTTTTAAAAAAAGGCGGCTATATCACTTCAGACGATGATGGATACATTAAATTAACGGATCTTGGCCGAGATGTCGCCGAGTCGATGTACGAGCGCCACACCCTTTTGACCGATTTTCTTGTTTCTCTTGGCGTACCTCACAACGTTGCTGTCGCTGATGCATGTAAAATCGAACATGACATAAGCAGGGAGACGTTTGACGCTATAAAACGCGCTGCAATCGGTAAAACGGAGGTGTAAACGCTTGCAATATGACTGATTTTATAACTGTTGCCATAGGACTTCTCATCCCGTTTGCCGGTACAACGCTCGGCGCTGCTATGGTTTTTTTCATACGAGGAGAAATGAGCGACTCTTTGCGCCGTCTTATGCTCGGTTTCGCATCCGGTGTTATGATAGCAGCTTCAGTTTGGTCCCTTCTTATACCTGCAATCAATATGACTGAGATGTCGGGAGGTATTGGGTGGGTTCCGGCAGTAATAGGTTTCCTTGCCGGAGTAGCTTTTTTGCTCATTCTTGACTACATTGTCCCGCATTTACATAGAGGCACCGATATACCGGAGGGCAGAAAAACATCTCTCGGTAAAAGCACCATGATGTTTCTTGCCGTAACCCTGCACAACATACCTGAAGGTATGGCGACCGGTGTTGTTTTTGCTGGACTTTTATCAAAAGACGCTTCAATACCCGTTGCTGCCGCCTTCGCGCTTTCAATCGGCATAGCCCTACAGAATTTCCCGGAGGGCACTGTATTATCGGTTCCCATGATGGCAAACGGAATAACAAAAAAACGTGCTTTCCTCTACGGTGTGGCATCAGGTATTGTAGAGCCGATCGGCGCTGTTCTGACAATAACCCTGACCTCGATAATGCTCCCGATTTTGCCGTATATTCTTTCATTTGCTGCCGGAGCTATGATTTATGTTGTCGTCGATGAGCTGATTCCCGAAGCCCAGTCAGGCGATCATTCGAATATCGGCACAATTGGCGCTGCTCTTGGATTTGCTCTAATGATGCTTCTTGACATCGCGCTTGGTTAAGGCAAAACGCTGAAATAAAGCTATAATTTGAAATCTATATAAAAACCCTCGTTGAAATGGTAAAAACTTTACCATTTTAACGAGGGGTAATTATTTTATTATATTTTTATTCGTCGTCCTCTTCTTTTTCTCTACCGGAAAAGATGGTGTTAGTCAGCAACGTAACTCCAATTATAACTCCCATTACGATGAAGATGCCGAGCATTCCAAGCCCCATATATCTGAGGTTATATACAAAGTTCATCGGCTCCACAGCGAGCATAGCGCCCCCAAAAAAGTTAAGCACTGTTTTATCCTCCTACAATTAAGTTCGAGAAGAAGCTCAAGATAAGTCCGCCCGCGATAACAGATGCTATCTGTCCGGAGGCGTTGACGCCCATCGCTTGCATCAGGATGAAGTTTTCCTTATCCTCTTTAAGCGCCATCTTGTGAATGACGCGTCCTGACATCGGGAAGGCAGAAATACCTGCCGCACCGATCATCGGATTTATCTTCTTGCCCGGCTTGAGGAATAAGTTCATAAATTTGGCGAATAGGACACCGCCCGCAGTGTCGAAAATAAATGCGACAAGGCCAAGACCGATTATTAGAAGCGTCTGATATGAAACGAAATCTTCGGCCTGCATGCGCACTGCTATCGTAATACCGAGGAGTATCGTTACAAGGTTTGCAAGTACCTTCTGAGCCGTCTCTGAGAGGGAGTTAAGTACACCGCATTCGCGTATCAAATTCCCGAACATTAAGAAGCCCACAAGTGCAACGGAAGCCGGTGCTATAAGACCCGCTATCGCCGTTATTATTATCGGGAATAAAATACGCGTTTTGCGCGAAACTTTGCGCTCGACGTATTGCATACGTATCAGCCGCTCTTTTTTAGTCGTCAAAAGCTTAATTACCGGCGGCTGAATAATCGGCACAAGTGACATATATGAATACGCAGCGACCATTATCGGGCCAAGATATTTTGAGCCAAGCTTTATGGCGACGACAATGGATGTCGGGCCATCGGCAGCACCGATGATGGCAATCGAGGCTGCATCTCTAATATCAAAGAAAACGGATGCGAGGCAGAGGGTAAAGAAGATACCGAACTGTGCCGCCGCACCGAACAGCATAAGCTTAGGATTCGAGAGCAGCGGGCTGAAATCACACATCGCACCTATTCCTATGAAAAGAATCAGCGGGAAAAGCTCCGTCGCTATACCGGCTTCGAAAAGCTGTCCGAGCGGCTCAACAGCGCCCGTCATCGGCAGGTTAACTAAAATCGTGCCGAAACCTATTGGCAGAAGAAGCGATGGTTCCATGTCCTTTGCAATGGCAAGGTAGATGAGAACTCCACCGATTATCCACATCACAACCATCTGCCACGATATGTTAAGAAGGTTTTCGTATAATACTTCCATTAACTTTATGCTCCGATTATTTTAGTCATGTTTCCCGCCAAAGGGGCGGGGAATCTCGTTTCTTTATCCAAGAATCGAATATGAAGCAAAGAGCGCTGAAAGAAGCGAGGCGACAAGTGATACGACCGTTATCTGCGTGTTGATAGAAGGTCCGGCAGTATCCTTGAAAGGATCGCCAACGGTGTCGCCGACAACGGCAGCCTTGTGAGCATCCGAGCCTTTGCCGCCCTCGTTACCAGCCTCGATATATTTCTTCGAGTTGTCCCACAGACCGCCGGAGTTCGACATGAACGTAGCAATTAACAGGCCGCTTATGATGTTGCCAAGCAAATAGCCGCCTATCGCGGAAACACCGCCAACAAAGCCGACGATGATTGTCACAATAATAGCCATGAGACCGGCAGGGATAAGCTCGCGCAGCGCACCGCTCGTTGCGATATCAATGCACTTATTGTATTCAGGCTTAACACCGGGTTTGCCTTCGCGCAGACCGTCAATCTCATCAAACTGGCGGTGTATTTCCGCTACCATGCGCTGGGCGTTTTTGTCAACACCAAGCATCAGCATGGCAGAGAAGACAGCCGGTATGGCAGCACCGATGAGAATACCAAAGAATACATTCGGATTCATTACGTCAAAACCTGTGATAATTTCACGGCCAAGCTCTTTTAATGTTGCGTTAACCTCGGACATATACGCGCCAAGAAGACTTATGACCGTAAGTCCGGCTGCGCTGATAGCAAAGCCCTTCGTAACAGCTTTAACCGTATTCCCGGCGCTATCAAGCTCATCAGCTATCTTTATTGCGTCCTCACCAAGGCCGCCCATTTCAGCAAGACCTCTTGCATTGTCGACAATCGGACCGTATGCATCGTTTGATATGATCATGCCGACGATGGACAGCATTCCGACAGCAGACATAGCAATACCGAACATGGCATAGCCTTCGCCAAGCGGATCGCAAAGCTTATATGCGGCAAGTGCTGAGATAGCAATGCCTATCATCGACGGGAACGATGAAATGAAACCATATGATATGCCTGAAAGAATTGTAAAGGCAGGACCTGACTTAGAAGCAGCAGCTACGCGCCGTACTATCGGCTTTGTATCGTCCGTGAAGTAGTCGGTTGTTATGCCTATAATCGTACCTACAAGCAGGCCGACGACGGAAGCGCCCCATATACGCCATTCGAAGCCATCGAAAAGATACGTAGCGATAGCGGTTAAGACGAGATAAATTCCTGTCGTGACATAAGTCGAGGAGTTGAGCGCTCTTGACGGCGAGCCATGCTTGCCGATACGCCCTGTTGCGATACCTAATATTGATGCGAAAAGACCTATAGCAGCATAGACAAGTACCATTGCCTGATTTATGAATGATCCGTTGCTGTCAAGCGCCTGTGCAATGACTATCGCCGCTGCCATCGAAGCCACGTTCGAGTCAAAGAGGTCGGCTCCCATGCCGGCAACGTCACCTACGTTATCACCGACGTTGTCGGCTATAACGGCGGGGTTGCGCGGGTCGTCCTCTGGTATGCCAAGCTCAACCTTACCGGTGAGGTCGGCACTGACGTCAGCTGTTTTAGTAAAAATACCGCCTCCAGCTTTAGCAAAGAGAGCGAGAGAGCTTGCTCCAAACGAGAAGCCAAGAAGGATTGACGCGTCGCCGAATATAAGGAGAACGGCAGCAACACCGAAAAGGCAGAAGCCGACAACGGCAAGACCCATTACGGCGCCGCCGCGGAATCCAATCATAAATGCTGGTTTGATGCCCTTTTTTGTTGCTTCAGCCGCACGTGAGTTTGAGAGAGTTGCGACGACAATACCCATTTTCCCGGCAACGGCGGAAAGCACAGTACCGAAAATATAGGCCACTGCCATCGAGACGTTAGACAGTATGTTGTCGGTTTGCCAGATGGGCTCAGGTAGCAAAACTAAGATGATTATTGCCGCTATACCAGCAAAAATTGCAAGGATTTTATATTCCTTGCGTATAAAGGTGTTCGCACCTGATTTAATAAAATCGGCTACCTCGCGGATTCTTTCGTTTTCGGTTTTATGCTTCTTTACCCAGAAGTAAAGATACCACGCAAACAGAAAGGCTGCGACAACGACAATGAATGAGAGTGCGTAAACACTTGTCTGTGATGGGCTCATATATTTTATTCTCCTTAAATATTAAATTGCACAATACAAAGGATCAAATATAATACCTGTTGTGGGAAACTCTCCGTCCGCCCCGACAATAATACCACGGGCACTTACCTATGTCAACATTTATACATTGTTATAATTATATTTTTTAAAACAAAAACATCAGTCCAATTATAAACATTAGGTATTATTCTACACCTCTATTTAATTATTTTCAAGCATATAAAAATTAACAACCACAATTAATATAAAATTTTTGCATAACACAACATATTAGCTTAATAGAATCCGCGCTCAGAGATTTTTACCGTCATCTTACATCATAGCGTGGGCAAATAGATAAATTATAAATAAGTAGGATTCAGGGTAAACGCATAGAGAACTGTAAAAAAGAACAATGCTTTTTTCTTCACTTTGAAAATACTATCTTTTTCGGAGCACACAAAGCGATTTAGCGTAAAAACTTATACATTTTAAAATAATACTTTGTGAAAACAACACTCTAACAGAATTGATACAGACAGAAAAGACTAACATAAAACAAACTATCATACACTATACTAAATAGCACTTGACAATAAAGAAAAAGTCCGTGTATAATAAATGATGTCGTTATGCACGCCCGGGGTGAGCTGTTTTTTTGCGCTTGCAAGAAGTAAAGCGCACCGCCGGATTTTTTACGGAGGAGGTGCAGCGAGATGAAAAGAACATACCAGCCGAAAAAACTCCAGCGGCAGAGGGAGCATGGCTTCATGAAGAGAATGAGCACGGCAAGTGGACGCAAAGTGCTCAAGAGAAGACGCGCAAAAGGGAGAACCCGGCTCTCCTATTGATTAAACCGATAAGATTTAAAAAGACCCGCCGCCGCCCGATCGGCAATAGGTTGCCGCTGGCTGGAAGGAGGGTTTTCGGTTTTATTACGGCATAGAAACACAGCATTAAATAAGCGGATTAAAGAAAAAAGAGGCCGGATATGAAATACCCCGCGGTATGCGAGAATAAACTTTTCTCCGCCGCTTACACAAAAGGCAAAAAACACACCGGACATTACGCCGTTGTTTACGCGTTGCATGACAGATACCCAAAAAACACGGCGGTAAGCAGGCTTGGGTTGACTGTCACAAAGAAACGCGGCGGAGCTGTCATACGAAACAGGATTAAGCGCGTGCTTCGCGAGGCTTATCGCGCCGTCGACACCAAATATGGCGTCAAGGGTGGTTTTATCATTATTATCGTTGCCCGTGACGCTGCAGCAAAGGCAAAAACTCCCGTAGTGGCGGCCGATCTTGCTATATCGCTTGATGCTCTTGGGCTTCTTTTGCGCAGCGAAACTCTTTCTTCTGACGCCGACGGCAGAATCAGTGAAAATATGCACGATAAAGCAGACGAAGACGCGCCCTTTCTAAAAGACGGGGGCATTACAGGCACCCTTGGCGACAACAGCTCTGAAAACACGAAAGGCGCCGAGGGAACTGATGACGCTGATGTCGCCAGCAGTGCAATGCAGCAATGAAAAGGCTTGCCGTTTGCTTAATACGCCTTTATCAGCGCTATATATCGCCGCTTAAGTTAAGGCCGAGTTGCCGCTTCGTGCCAACATGTTCCGAATATGCGATAGAAGCAATTGAAAAACGTGGATTTTTCCTCGGGATGTTTCTTGCCATCTGGCGTATATTACGATGCAATCCCTTTTGTAAAGGTGGAGTTGACCCCGTTCCCGAGAAAAAAAGTAAAAGTGGCGATAAAACCGAAAGGCTGAATGATGACATAAGCAGGCAATCTGATAAGTAAGCAAGACATGAAAACTGAGGCTGGAGCATACTAAACCCAAAGGTATTTAATTCGTACGGGTATGGCGCATAATACATTTTATAAACGATAACTCACAAAAGAGATAAACATACCCGTTCCCCCGGTGAACGCGGCGGCCCGGGGGTCATGAAACGAAGGCCGCGGAGAAGTGACGGCTCTGCTACGTCAAAGGTTAACAATCAACAATAACATCAAAGAGAAGACACCGACACTCAATTTCCGTCGGTAAAGGAAAAAGGATGCGTATTAAAAGGAAAAATACAGCGCTTTTTGCTTTATTTTATAAGCTGATTACAATCACTGCTACTATTTCGCTCATTGCCTTATCTTTTGCAGTTATAATTTCTGCGGAAAACGATGGGATTATCACAAGCGATAACACCAGCAATACAACAGGGGCAGATACGGCAATCGACAGCGAAACAAATACAGGCACTGATACGGGCACAGGCACAGAAACGGATATCATCGATCTTGAGGAAGATTCCGGCCGTCCTTTTAAGTTGACGGACATTCTCCTTATTCCGATGGGTTTCATCATTCGTATATGCTACTCTATTACAGGTAACTATGCGCTTGCCCTTCTTCTATTTGCTATTATCATGCAGCTGTTTCTTTTGCCGCTCGGTATCAAGCAGCAAAAGAACAATATAACACAAGCTCGTCTTCGTCCGAAGGAGCTTGCGATACGCAAAAAATATGCCGGGCGTAACGATCCCGTAACGAAGCGGAAGGTCAATGAAGAGATATTGGCTCTCTATCAGGAGGAGCATTTCAACCCTGCCGGCGGATGTCTGCCTCTCCTTGTGCAGCTTCCGATCATCTTTGCTCTTTTCGCCGTCGTAAAGAATCCGCTGACTTATATCTGCCGCTTCAGCGCATCAACTATTGCAGCACTTAAGGCTTTTATAAAATCAGCAGGCGTCACTCTAACCGTAGGATACGAAGAAATCAATATTATCTCTTATGTTAAGGAACACTCAATAACAAACATCCCGTCAATTCCAACCCTTTCAGCTTCCGATATTGCAGGAATGCCTGACTTAACGATGTTCAATGGGGCTATCGACCTTTCGGCGGCACCGAGCAGCAAGGCGTTTTTGAGCTGGATTATGCTAATTCCAGTGCTGACGTTTGTCGTTATACTTGTGTCTCAGAAGATAACAAAAAAGTTCACTTACAGACCTGATACAGACGATTCCGCTCAATCTTCTATGAAAATCATGGAGTGGATGATGCCCCTGATGAGCGTTTATTTTGCGTACATCGTACCGGCTGCTATCGGCCTTTACTGGATATACCGCAATATTCTTGCGCTCATACAACAAGTAGCCCTCGCGAAAATTTATCCGCTTCCTCATTTCACCGAGGAAGAGCTTAAGGCAGCAGAACGCGAATATCTTGGCAAAAAGCGCCCCGCAGCGAAAGGTACTGCCAATCCTAATAGGCCAAAGGTACGCTCTCTCCATAGGATAGACGAGGATGACGACGATCAAGAAACCGCAATCCCCGCCGCAGTTAATACTGGTAAAAAGGAACAGAATAAGAATAAGCCGTCCATCATCGAGGCAGCACCGCTCAAGAGTGATCGTTCCGACAGTAGCACCACAAGTAAAAAAAGCGGTAGCTCCTCTGGAGAGGAGGACGGCTCCGGAGAATAATTTAAAACGGAGCGCTTACCGTAATGAAAAAAGAACTTATCGTAACGGGAAAGTCAATTGATGAGGCTATGGCCTCCGCCGCAGAACAGCTCGGCGAAAGAATGAACGAAAACATTGAATACGAAATTCTTGAGTTCCCCAAAAAAGGCATACTTGGCATAGGTAGCTCACCAGCAAAAATTAAAGTTATTTATACAATTCCAGATGAAGATCCTGCTCTTGAGCTTGTAAATATGCTTATACGCTCAATCGGCCTTAAGGCATCAGCCGTCGCTTCATATGGCGAAGAAGGCGAGCGCAAGATTGAAATCACAGGCGAAGATGCCGGGGTTCTCATCGGTCACCACGGCGAAACGCTCGACGCCCTTCAGTATATAGCGAACCTCGCCGCCAACAGACGCGCGCCGGTCGAGGAGGATGGCACAAAGAAGCAGCACATCAAAGTGATAATCGACGTTGAGAACTACAGAAAGAAGCGCGAGGAAACGCTTCGCGCCCTTGCCCGCAGAATGGCGGCTCGAGTCCTCAAATACAAGAGAAGCATCACCCTTGAGCCGATGAACCCTTACGAACGTAGAATCATCCACTCCGAAATACAAGGCATCGACGGCGTCTCAACGCATTCCATAGGCGTCGATAGCGATCGTAAAATCGTCATTACCCTCGACCGTGGTGACAAACCCGCTGTGTGACAGCAATAAATAGCGAAAAATCAAAAAGCCAAGCTATTTGCTTGGCTTTTTTGCAATGATACACCAAGGGGTTTCGCCCCTTGGAAACCCCACCAAAGAGGCCATGCCCCTTTGCGCCGGTTACAACGGCGATTTTCACAAAATTTTCGTGATACGCTGTTTTGTGTTGTTTTTAGCGCGCACAAACCATTGTGTCTATGCTATAATAATCAAAAACAGATGAAAAATATCTATTCAATGTTATGCTGATAATTCCACGCGATTTTTACCTTTTATCTGCAACCGAAGCCGCCCCCGCCTTATGCGGAATGCTGCTTTGCGTGAAGGGCGACGATGGGAATGTTATTCGCCGCCGAATCACGGAAACTGAATGCTATTATGGCGAGGAGGATACCGCCTGCCACGCCCACCGCGGTATGACAGAGCGCACCCGCACCCTTTACCTTGAAGGGGGTGTGGCGTACGTTTACCTTTGCTACGGGATACACAACCTTTTCAATATTGTCACAGGTTCTGCCGGTCATCCCGAAGCCGTTTTAATACGCGGTGTAGAAGGCGCGCCCGGTCCCGGACTTTTAACGCGCGCTCTTGGCATAACACGCGATCACAACGGGGTATCACTTATTGACTCAGGCATTATTTGGTGCGAGGATGATGGATACCGCCCCGATAAAATTGAGGCGTCGCCTCGCGTCGGCATCGCCTATGCATCGGAAGCCGACCGTCTGCGCCCGTGGCATTTTACTATCCGATAAATTTTATATGAGGTGATTATAAGGTGAATCTGATTGAGCTGATCGGTCATAAGCCAGTCTTTTTCTGTGGGGCTATGGGTACTATGCTTCAGTCGCGCGGGCTTGGCGCCGGTCTTTCGTCAGACGCGTGGACGCTGACGCACCCGGAAGAAGTGTACGCCGTACATAAAGCATATCTTGACGCTGGCTGCGACATGATAAAAACTAATACATTTTCGACAAATCGCCTACGCCGAAGAGATTATGCCAAAGCTGTCCGCGCCGCGTGTGAGATAGCGCGCCGCGCTGCTGCAGACACCGGCGGTGACCGTGCTGTTTGCCTTGACATCGGGCCAACGGGGCGTCTTCTTGCGCCGATGGGCGATCTCTCCTTTGAGGAAGCTGTCTCCGTTTTCGCCGATGTTATTGTTGCCGGACGTGAGTTTTGTGACGCTATCCTCATCGAAACGATGTCGGATTTATATGAAATAAAGGCCGCTGTCATCGCAGCAAAAGAAAACTGTTCTCTGCCGATCTTTGTGACGATGACAATAGATGAAAACGGGCGGCTTCTTACCGGCGCCGATATTCCGACCGCTGTTGCTGTGCTTGAAGGGCTTGGCGTCGCCGCACTCGGATTAAACTGCGGGCTCGGCCCGCTTGAGATGGAAAAACACATTCCTGCGCTGCTTGAATTCGCTTCTGTCCCCGTTATCGTTAACCCAAACGCCGGTATGCCCCATGATGCCGGTGGCAAAGCTGTTTACAGCATTACGCCGGATGTTTTCGCCGCTTCAGTGAAGCGCATGATGTCAGCCGGTGTTGCTGTCGCCGGCGGCTGCTGCGGAACAACACCGAAGTTCATCAGCCAAACAGTTGCCGCCTGCCGCGATATCAAGCTTACCCCACCCACACCTAAAAATGATACTGTTGTCACCTCATATTCGCGGCGCGTTGTCATAGGTGGCGATAGTGGTACGGTTATAATCGGCGAGCGCATCAACCCGACGGGGAAGCCAAAGCTGAAAGCTGCGCTGCGGGCGGGTGACTATTCAACAATCACAAAAATTGCGCTTGAGGAGCGAGATGCTGGCGCTCACATTCTTGATGTAAACGCAGGGCTTCCCGACATAGACGAAACCGCCGCCCTCACAGCCACAATACAGGAAATACAAGCAACGCTTGATTTGCCCCTCCAGCTTGACAGCGCAAACGCTGACGCTCTTACCGCCGCAATGCGCATATATAACGGAAAACCGCTTGTCAATTCCGTCTCCGGCCGGCGCGATGTTATGGATGCTATCTTCCCGCTCGTTAAAAAATACGGCGGTGTCGTCGTCGGGCTTACGCTTGACGAAAACGGCATACCGGATACGGCAGAAGGGCGTGCGGAAATCGCAGGTCGTATCATAAAAACGGCGGCGGAGTATGGTATTGATAAAAAGGACATCATCATCGATACTCTTACGATGGCTGTTGCAGCAGACCCTGCATCAGCTGCCGTGACGCTCGACGCGCTCTCCCTTGTCAGGGAAAGGTATGGCGTTCCAACTGTTCTCGGAGTGTCGAATGTTTCGTTTGGCTTGCCGACACGCGATACCGTAAACGCGGCGTTTTTCACCCTCGCGATGGAACATGGCCTGTCCGCTGCTATCATAAATCCGCAAAGCGATAATATGTTAGGCGCTTATTACGCATACAGGCTGCTTCACGCACTTGACCCCGGCGCCGCAGCTTATACGGCATTCGCAGCCGCACATCCGGCAACGCAGACACAGCCGACATCAACAGTAAAACCACAAGAAATTGTAAGTCAGCCGGTTACAGCGCCAAAATCACAAAAAACGCTCAAAGACGCCATTATAAACGGTCTTATCGCTGACGCGGGAGCGCTCGCTGCCAATGCTGTTATGTCGATGTCGGCAATGGAGGTCATAAACGGTGAGATAATACCGGCGCTTGAAGAAGTCGGCCGTGGTTTTGAGTCAAACAGAATATTCCTGCCACAGCTAATGCGCAGCGCCGATGCTGCAAAGGCCGCTTTTGACACCATAAAAGCTGCTATTGCCAAAAATGAGGACAGCAACGGTAAATCAGGTGGCGTTATTGTGCTCGCCACCGTAAGAGGTGACATTCACGATATAGGTAAAAACATTGTCCGCGTCCTGCTTGAAAGTCATGGATATGACGTCGTCGACCTCGGGCGCGACGTTCCCGCCGAAGACATCGTCGCCACTATAAAGCGTACGGGCGCGCGTCTTGCCGGCCTTTCCGCACTGACAACAGCCACAGTCGAGTCAATGGAGAAAACGATCGCCGAGATTAAAAAGGCAGCGCCCGGGTGCCTTGTAATGGTCGGCGGAGCCGTTCTTACAGAAACTGCGGCACAAAAAATCGGCGCTGACTTCTATGGCGCGGACGCAACCGACGCCGTCAGAATCGCAAGCGACGTCTATGGACGGTAAATATGATTGCAAAGCCAAGCTATTTGCTTGGCTTTTTTAAATAGTAAGCCAAGGGGTTTCACCCCTTGGAAACCCCACCAAAGGGGCCATGCCCCTTTGGAATCCCGATGAAAAAAACGGCGGTGCGATATGTCGCCGTTTTTGGTTCTTTGCATCTTTCTTTCCTAAAGAAAGATGCAGGGGTCCAGGGGACAGCGTCCCCTGATATATCCATACCCACTTTGACATGTCAACCAGCGGTTGATATAATTATTTTGCCACTAAACCAATAAGTGCTGGTCATGGTAAGTGTTACATGTTAGTTTAAACTTGACAAAAACAACACAGGGGGTACTACACCACATGAAAATCATGTTTTCTGATGTAATAAAGCAGCTGCGCCAAGAGAGGGGTATCAGCCAAGAAGTATTAGCTAACGAATTCGGCATAACGGTACAGGCTGTATCTAAATGGGAGAATAAGCTATCATGCCCGGACATATCGCTGTTGCCGCTTATTGCCGGATACTTTGGCGTATCAATCGATTATCTTCTCACAGGTGTTGAGCGCGAGCCTTTGGTAAAAACAAAATCACCGGATGGCGAGCTTCCCTCAATTACGCAGTCAGATGAACCGAAGCCGGGGTACATTAACATTAAAAGCGACTTTTATACGTATAATCCGGACAACAACGCTCTTTACATCGCACGTATATATCGCGGCAACGTTATTGGTCTTGACGAATACGATGGAACCGAGCCTTTCGCCGTATCACTTCCTGATGGTGTCACCGAGCTTCATATATACGGGAATACCACAGTTGAGGGCAATATAAACGGAAATGTAAACGTATGTGGTGATTTAAGCTGTGGTGATATTGGAGGTAGCGTGCAGATTGCCGGTGGCGATGTTGATTGCGGCGACGTGGGTGGCAATGTTTCTGCTGGTGGCGATGTCGACTGCGGTGATATTGGGGGCAGTTTGAGCGTTACAGGCGGTTCTGTCAGCTGCGACGACGTCGAGGGTGATGTTTCAGCTGACGGCGATGTCAGCTGCGGGGTCGTCGAGGGTGATATAAATGTCAATAGTGGAAATGTTGAATGTGACGACGTCGAGGGCGATATTTCAGTATATAACGGCTCTGTCATTTGCAGTGATGTAGAAGGCAATATTTACGCTAATTCCGTCGAACGTAAGAACTAATTTTATAACAATTTCCTCCCTCCCCATTGATAATGTAACATTGTTACTGTATAATTTTACCGTAACATTGTTATAGTCGTGTTAGGTAAGGGAGGATGTATTGTATGAGCGCAACCGGTCATTCTGATGACAATGAAGATATAAACAACAGCGGTTATAATACAGGCGAGGATAATCAGCAAAGCGATGAGCTCATATCAAAAAAGGAACTGCTCGAAAAATACAGCATCTCATACGGAACTTTATACCGATGGCGACGGCTTGGGCTAATACCTGACGAGTGGTTCATTCGCCGCTCAACTTATACTGGTCAGGAAACATTTTTCCCGAGAGAGCTTGTATGCTCCCGCGTCGAGCTAATACTTAAAAATCGCGACGATACGTCTCTTGAAGAGCTTGCGCGTCGTATAAGAAAAAAGGATGATGGTGATGACGGCCCCGCTGCACTCATTATTGAAACGGCCGGAGGTACTCGCCGAATTCCCATCACCGAAATTAAAACTATAAGATTAAAACACGGTGGACGTGAAGTAGATATAACTAATATTTTTAAGGAGCTTGATGTATGAACGACTGCACTATATCGGGGAGCGGCACCATAAGCGGCGGCGAATACAGAAATGTAAGGATAAGCGGAGCAGGTAAAGTTACGGGAGATTTAAAGTGCGAATCCTTTTCCTGCTCAGGCGCCTCAAATGTAGAAGGAAGCATCGTTTGTAGTGATTTTAACTGTTCCGGATCGACAAAAGTAAAAGGAGACCTCAAGAGCACAGGAACTGTCAGAATTTCAGGTTCAACAATAATCAGTGGAACAGTTTCTGCTGGTGAAATACGCTCATCCGGTTCATTTCATGCCGAAAACACCGTCTCCGCAAACTCGTCCGTCAGTATGTCCGGTTCTACCCGTATTGACGGTGATCTCATAGCTGAAAATATTACTATAAGCGGTTTAGTTAAGGTAAGCGGGCTTATGAACGGCGGTAATGTCTCAATTTGTCCAAGTGGCAACAGCCGCACAGGAAGCATCGGCGGAACAAATATTACGATAAAAAATGACTCCCCGAATTATTTTATTAACTTTATCGCGAAATTTTTCTCAAATAGCAACTCTGATTTCTCCTTTGAAACTGATTTAATCGAGGGCGATAAAATCGAGATTTTTCATACAAAGGCAAAGCTTGTCCGCGGTGGCGTTGTTACTATCGGCGACGGGTGCGAGGTCGAGAGGGTTGAATATTCCGAATCGATCACATACAGCGATCACTGTAAAATCGGTGAGATGGTCGAAATATAATATAAAACACCGGCTCACCAACTGCCGCACTGCTTACTTAATGTGTGTCGCGCGTCAAAACCTTCGATGAAACTCTTCATATAATCCATATAAAACATAAAAACCGGCTGACATATTTTCGGCCGGTTTTTTGCTTTGCAGTTTTACATATTGTATTGCACTCCCAATAACTTTATTTTTAAATATATGTTTTAGCCGCTCTGCTCGCATCAGCATTTTATAACGATAATACAAAATGAAATAATTACACTTCATAATATACATAATAAAGTTGCTCTATTTTAATTAAATCTCCGCCTTAATTGTATATATTGTTACGTTCAACCTATATAAACTATTTAATTTCTCTGTGTTTATGAACAATCTGCACAATAAAACTTATTTTGCATGAGTAAATTCGTAATTATGCCGATTGAAAATAAACTTTAAAAATATTAGACTTAAGGTAGGTTATTATTGGAGGTGGTCTCGTCATGATTTCCCTTGAAAAAAAGATACTAGCCGAGGGTAAAATCGGCGAAGGGGATATTCTTAAAGTAGACTGCTTCCTTAACCATCAGATAGATGTCAATTTCCTTTGTGAAATTGGCAAAGAATTTTATAACCTTTTTGGAAATTGCGGCGTTAACAAGATACTTACCATTGAAGCCTCTGGCATAGGTATAGCTTGTATTACGGCGCAGTTTTTTAATTGCCCAGTTGTTTTTGCGAAAAAATCCAAGACCATTAACATATCAAGTGATGTTTACGTTACACGTGCCTATTCGTACACTCATCAGTGTTATTTCGACGTCACCGTATCACGTGAATTTCTCGGACCGAAAGACCGTGTTTTAATAATAGATGATTTTCTTGCTAAAGGCAGTGCTCTTGAGGCGCTCGTCACCTTAACAAAAATTGCCGGAAGTGAGCTTGTCGGAGCCGGTATTGTCATTGAAAAGGCATATCAAGGCGGAGGAGATGCCCTGCGTAAAAAAGGAATTAGAGTTGAGTCCCTTGCAAAGATTGCTTCCATGAGCCCAAAAGATGGCATCCGCTTCATATGATTTTATCTTCTCTCGCAAATCACGCGTGAGTTTAACACGGGGACTGCCGCGTGAATGCAACATATCATTTGAATGTCTTGAGGTGACGTCGATGGTGTCCCTCTGACTTATAAATTTTATGGAGGATAAAGATGTTTAAAAAGCTTGTTTCGCTTGTCCTTGCGGTGGTATTCGTATTTACAGCCGCTATTTCTCTCGCTTCCTGCGGAGAAAGCTCCGGCAATGATGACGAAAACCCTGTAAAGGTTGATAAGTCTCTCATTACCGGTGACCCCTCTGCCATTAAGGTAGGCGTCGTTCTCATCGGCGATGAAAACGAAGGCTATTCCTACTCGCACATCAAAGGCATTGAAAATGCCGCTGCCGCTCTTGGCATCGCAAAATCCCAGATTTTATGGAAGTACTCCATTGCTGAGGACTCCGCTTGTGGTGATGCGATCACAGATCTTGTTCAGCAAGGATGCGACATCATTTTCACAAACTCCTATGGCCATCAATCCTACGCTGAGCAGGCTGCAAGGGAATATCCTGATGTAACATTTGTAGCCATGACAGGCGATACTGCTAAGAAAGCAGGACTTCCCAACTTCTGCAACGCCTTCACTAAAATTTACGAAGCCCGTTATGTGTCTGGCGTTGTTGCAGGCCTCAAGCTCAAGGAACTTATCGACAAGGGTGAGCTTACAAAAGAAAAGCGTCCTGAGAACTTTGACAAAAACGGCAACATCAAGATTGGTTATGTCGGCGCATACAACTACGCTGAAGTCGTTTCCGGTTATACATCTTTCTACCTCGGCATTAAGAGCGTAGTCAATAATGTTGTCATGCAGGTTCAGTACACGAACTCCTGGTTCAACCCGACAGCCGAGGCCACAACTGCCGAAGCTCTTATCGCCGACGGCTGCGTTGTAATAAGTCAGCATGCTGACTCCACAGGCGCTCCGTCAGCCTGCCAGTCTGCTTACGAAGACGGTAAGCTCGTCTTCTCAGTCGGATACAACGTTTCTATGCTTAAAGTTGCTCCCGATGTAGCTCTGACATCTGCTACAAACAAGTGGGACAGATATTACGCCTACGCTCTCCTTCAGATAATCAACGGCGAGCCTGTTGCAACAAACTGGGCTGAAGGCTATGAAACCGACGCTGTTGCTATAACAAAACTCGGTAAGAATGTAGCCGAAGGAACAGCCGAATATGTCAAGGGTGTTATTGAAAAAATCAAAAACGGCGAGCTTCATGTGTTTGACACAAGTACGTTTGCTGTAAATGGTGAAACTGTAACCGAAGCATTTGCAACCGACACCGACGGTGACTTCATTAACGACACAGACAATGCTGTCTTCGACGGTTATTATCATGAGTCTTATTTCCAGAGCGCTCCTTCCTTCTCACTGCGCATCGATGGTATTTATGAAGCCAGAGAGTTTGAAGACTAATGCGCTCAATAAAAATCACAACTCATAAACACATCCACATAAAAAGCACTTTATAGTATATAATTAGTAAAAAGTCAGTAAAGGGAAGCCTCAATCCCGGCTTCCCTTTGCAAGTTTTAAGCAAAGTGCTATAGTATATTTAATAAAACGGAACAATCGGGGGTTATTTCGCTTTGGAACGCACCTGTGCCGTCCGGATGGTCAATATAACGAAAACATTTGGACATGTAACGGCGAACAAATCCATTACACTTGAAATAAACCGGGGAGAGATTCTTGCCCTGCTCGGTGAAAACGGAAGCGGCAAAACAACGCTCATGAATATGTTGTCAGGTATTTATTATCCTGACAGTGGCGAAATATACGTAGATGGTAAAAAAGTTTCGATTCGCTCGCCGAAGGACGCTTATGCACTAAAAATCGGCATGATACATCAGCATTATAAGCTAATCGATGTATTCACGGCCGCCGAAAACATTGTGCTCGGACAAAAGACCGAAAAAAGCCTCGCAAAAAAGCAAATTGCTGCGAAAATCAAGGAGATTTGCGACAAATACGGCTTCGATGTTGACCCTGACCAAAAAGTATTCAATATGAGCATCTCGCAGAAGCAGACTCTTGAGATAGTAAAGGTTTTGTACCGCGGCGCAGACATACTTATACTTGATGAGCCGACATCAGTTCTTACTCCACAAGAAACTGAGAAGCTCTTTGGCGTTATACGCCGTATGCGCGATCACGGACATGCCATTGTTATCATCACGCATAAGCTCCATGAAGTTCTGGCTGTCTCAGACCGCGTAGCTATTTTGCGCAAAGGCGAATTCGTCGGCTCTATTAAAACATCAGAGGCAACGGAGCTTTCTCTTACTGAGATGATGGTTGGACATAAGGTAGAGCTTCAAATAGAGCGACCGACTCCCGTTAACCCCATAAAACGCCTTGAAGTCCGCAATCTAACCGTAGTCAACCCCGATGGTCTTAAAGCGCTCGACAACGTAAGCTTCGACCTTTACAGCGGCGAAATACTTGGTATTGCAGGAATTGCCGGCTGCGGTCAGAAGGAGCTGCTTGAAGCAATCGCAGGGCTTGTCCGCACGGAGCCTGGCAGTAGAATTATATATTATGCGCCGGGTGAGGAGCACGTGGAAAAGTCTCTTATCGGTAAATCGCCAAAAGAAATTAAAAATCTTGGCATTGTATTGTCGTTCGTTCCAGAGGACAGACTTGGGATGGGGCTTGTCGGTTCTATGGGCTTGACGGGCAACATGATGCTGAAATCGTACGATGAGAACGGACGTATTTTCATGGAACGCCGTTCTCCGCGAAAATTAGCTGAGGAAATTAAGTCACAGCTTGACATTTCCACTCCTTCATTAAACACGCCAGTTAGACGTCTCTCCGGCGGTAACGTACAGAAAGTACTCGTCGGACGTGAAATATCCGCATCCCCATCTGTTTTAATGACGGCGTATGCCGTTCGAGGCCTTGACATAAACACATCTTATGCTATTTACCGCCTATTAAATGAGCAAAAGAAAAAAGGTGTGGCCCTCATATATGTCGGCGAAGACCTTGATGTCCTGCTTGCATTATGTGACCGCATTCTCGTCCTATCGGCGGGACGTGTAACAGGTATTCTTGATGGCAGACGGGCAACAAAAGAGGAAGTTGGCCTTCTTATGACGACGGTCGAAGGCATGAAAGCCGGCGTTTCAGAGAAGGAGGGCACACATTCATGAGTATCAGCGAAAATTCTAATACAAACGCACAACAGAGCAGAAATAATATGGATGAGAACAAACAAGGTATTGAAGAAATCCCCGTATCTAATGTAAAATCGGGAGCGCCAAAGGTAAAGGAGCCTTTTCTGCGCATCACAAAGCGCGACTTTACCCCTTTCACCATTGCATCTTGCATTCGCGCGCTTGGCATTTTAATTGCTCTTATTCTATCCGCCCTATTTATCGTTTGTATAACAGATCTCAACCCGATAAAAGTATATATTTCCATGTTCTCCGGCGCTTTCGGCACCGCTACGCGCACATGGATAACAATACGCGATGTAATGTTTCTTCTCTGCATCAGCGTAGGACTTGCCCCTGCTTTTAAAATGCGCTTCTGGAACATCGGCGCAGAGGGACAAGTTCTCATGGGCGGTCTTGTCTCCGCCGCATGCATGATATATTTAAATATTTTGCCAACAAATATTCTTCTTTTATTGATGTTTGTTGTAAGCGCAATAGCCGGTGCACTTTGGGGACTTCTGCCCGCTATTTTTAAAGCAAAATGGAACACAAACGAAACACTTTTTACACTAATGATGAACTATGTTGCAATACAGACAGTTGAGTATTTCGTTGACATCTGGGATAAAAAGAACTCCCATTCTGTCGGTCAGATTAACCCCGACACTATGGCGGGATGGTTCCCGTCTGCATTTGGGATGAAATATTTCTATAATGTTGTAATCGTCGTTATATTAACAGTATTAGTTTACATTTATCTTAAGTATACAAAGCACGGCTATGAAATAGCAGTTGTAGGCGAATCAATAAACACGGCAAAATACGCCGGCATTAATGTGCGCCGCGTTATAATCCGCACAATGCTTCTCTCCGGCGCTATATGCGGGCTTGCCGGTTTTATTGAGGTCGCGGGAATATCACATACTATATCAAAATCGACAGCAGGCGGCCTCGGCTTTACCGCAATAATCGTCGCATGGCTATCTAAATTCAACACGCTTGCCATGGCAGCCGCATCGCTTCTGATCGTTTTCCTCGACCGGGGGGCTGTACAGATAGCTACTGACTTCGGTCTCAATGAATACGCTTCCGAAATAATAATGAGCATAATACTGTTTTTCATTCTTGGCTCTGAATTTTTCATAAACTACCGTCTCATATTCCGCCGTCGCAAGAGAAAGGGGGCAGAAGTAAATGACGCTTGATTCACTTATTTCATGGATAAACTCAGCTGTCATATTCGGTACCGTCATTATGTTTGGCTCCGTCGGTGAAATTTTAACTGAAAAATCAGGCAATCTAAACCTCGGAGTACCCGGTGTAATGTATCTCGGCGGCGTCGCATCAATAGCCGGCGCTCACTTTTACGAAAATTACACCGACGACCCCAACAAGGTCATTTGTCTTATAATAGCTCTCATTTCTGGAATTATTGCATCTGCTCTCGGCGGACTTATATATTCGTTTCTGACAATAACACTACGCGCAAATCAAAACGTTACCGGTCTTACCCTTACTATATTCGGCTCTGGAATGGCTAACTTCTTCGGCGGCTCCCTTAACAAACTTTCTGGCGGTGTTGGTCAGATATCAGTATTAACGACAAGCGCTGCATTCCGCACAAAGATTCCGTGGGTATCAAGCGCCTTCGGACGGATAAGCGAAATCTTTTTCAATTACAACTGGATGGTGTATCTTGCTATAATCATAACAATTGCCGCCGATTATTTTCTTTATAAAACCCGCACAGGACTTAATCTCCGTGCCATCGGCGAAAACCCGGCAACGGCTGACGCCGCCGGTATTGATGTAGCACGCTACAAATACCTTGCAACATGCACCGGTTGCGCTATCTCCGGGCTTGGTGGCATATTTTATGTTATGTGCTATATTAAAGGCACATGGGAGAACAGCGGAACAATTGAAGCGCTCGGCTGGCTTGCGGTAGCTCTTGTCATATTTACAATGTGGCGTCCGATAAATGCTATCTGGGGTTCATACCTCTTCGGCGCTTGCTTCTGGCTCAACATTTATATGCCTTCTTCCATCTCTCAATACATTTCGACGATTCTCAGGGTAAAGCAAATAACTCACTTGCAAAATATTTATAAAATGCTACCGTATGTCGTCACTATAATCGTCTTAATAATTGTAAGCCTTCGCAATAAAAAGGAAAATCAAGGCCCTGCGGCACTTGGTCTATCATATTTCCGCGAGGAGCGCTAAAATACTCTCTTTTTCTTACGCCTTCACCTTGAAGTTTTAACTCTATCAATGGTTAATAGGTTAACAGTATAAAACTTTGCCCGGAGCATAAAAAAATAAATATGGAAAACTCAAAAGCCCCTTATTTTCGCCGGTGGGGAGAGATATCGTTTATACTTGCTGCTATTTTCACAACGATGGGCGTCGCTCTGATGACAAAGGCGAACTTTGGCCTTTCGATGATTGTCGCACCAGCCTATATAATCTCGGAAGTGTCAGACATCTTGACGTTTGGCATGTCCGAATACATCATACAAGCGATTTTGCTTGCAACTCTCTTTGTCATAATCAAGCGCGTTGAATGGCGATACGCCCTATCGTTTTTATCTGCTATCATTTATGGTGCTATACTTGACTTCTTTATAATAATTTTCAATTCCAACAATGTCCCCGACGAATTATGGGTCAGGATTCTTCTTTACATCGTAGGGCTTCTGGCATCGGATTTTGGTGTTGCTTTATACTTTAATTCATATCTGCCGCCCTGCGCTTATGACCTTTTCGTACGGGAAGCATCAAGGCACCTTCATATTAAAATGACTAAATTTAAAATCGCTTACGACTGGTCAAGCCTCGCTGTTGCTCTTATACTCTCCTTACTCTTTTTCAGACGACTGCACGGCATCGGCATAGGTACTATTGTCTGCGCCGCAGTAAACGGCCCCTTAATCGGACTGTTTTCAAAGTTGATGTACCGCTTCATAGACTTCTCACCTCGTATATCAAAGCTTCATTCACTTATTGCCGTCAGTTCTGATATTGACGCTGAAAAACAGAAGGATTGCAGTTCAAGTCAATAAATAACCTCCCCGATTTTATGAACAAAACGGGCTTTAGCAACACTATATTGCTAAAGCCCGTTTTTTACCGCTTTCAGAGATTATAGGAGGCTTTTATGCCGTTATATTATTATATCCTCCGGGGAGAAGTTTGACCTCGGCCGCTCATTTAGGATGTCAGACTTGTCTATGTTTATTTCGTCTTCGCTTTCTCTATCTTCTGACGATGGTTTTAGCGTTACTGTTGTGCCCACAACAGAGGCGAAATCGGCATTCGGGTTCTGATAAAGTATATTGAGAACTGATATATAGTCCCTTATCATTTCGCGCGGTGTTATCATAACGTCAGCGCCGGCTACCTCAAGGCACTTTGAAAGGAAGCGTTCGGGGTCACCTTCGGTAATACGCGGCTCCCAGCCATAATAAAGGGCATGAAGCGACGTAACACGCAAAATGAGAGCAAGAAGCTCGTTATCGGAGAGACGGCGCAGTCGGATAACAGGGCTTATCATATTTTTATATTCGCCTGTGTCAAATCGCCCGTCGGATAAGCGGCTACGAAGCGCTTCGTAGCTGAAAAGACCTCGGCGGCGATCTTCAAGGAATTGCGGTGTGCCGCTCATGACAATCATAAGGCTCTCTGCCCGCCCCTGAAGGGTGTCGTTGAACATTGTAAGCAGCTTTTCATAATTGTTTTCGCGGCTTATCCGGTTTGATATTTTATAAAGGTTGACACACTCGTCAATAAAGACAACAAGGCCGCGATAACCCATAGCGGAAACGAGACGCGCCATCAGCTTGATGTAATCATACCAGTTATCGTCGTCAATTATGGCGCCGATGCCGGGAAGCTGCGATTTCGCCTCGGTTTTCGTCGTAAACTCGCCGCG
The DNA here is from genome assembly GCA_012522015.1 of Clostridiales bacterium. Taxonomy (GTDB): domain Bacteria; phylum Bacillota; class Clostridia; order Oscillospirales; family CAG-272; genus DTU064. Next base: position 11,775 of record JAAYLD010000095.1, on the reverse strand, counting down.
CAGATAGCGCATACAAGCGCTCTTGCGCTCGTCATCGCCCCTCTCGCAGGCATCAAAATACATCCCCGCAACGCGGGCAAAGTCAAAACCGCCAACACTTGACTCGAGACTACGGACAGATGTGTAAATTCTCTCTCGTACGGCACGAGAAAAGGCTTCACTACCCGGTTCAAGCCCTGATGAGGCAACGTCTGTTTTCACATCGGAGAGCCAGCGCGCCATTATCTGCGGTAACGCACCGCCGTCTGGTGATGCCTTCGACGCTAAGTTGCGCATTAGCTCGCGGTATGTCGCAAGGCCTGAGCCGTTTGTCCCACAAAGGCGGCGTTCTGTCGACAAATCGGCGTCTGCTGTGATGAAACCGCGTTCAAGGGCATATCCGCGCATAAGCTGTAAAAGAAAGCTCTTTCCACTTCCATAACGGCCTATGATAAAGCGCATGGCAGAACCGCCTTCCGCTGTTTTTTCAAGGTCGGAGAGCAGAGCTTCAATCTCATCTTTGCGTCCAATCGCAATATATGGTGCGCCGGAACGCGGCACAACGCCGGCAAACAGACTCGTCATAAGAGCCGACAAAATACGTCGCGGGATTTTTAGCTGCGCAGCTGGCGACAGCACCGCTTGCTGAGCTGCTTGATTCTCGTTTACGTTTGCCTTATTGCTCAAACTGTAATCTCCTCCTTGTAATCTTCTATGACGGTATAATATCCGTCGGCGGTCATCTCAAGTATAATATCACCTATGTTGTCATCGTCAGCTGACGCTTCATTTATGCGTGCTGCGATGTCATCTGCATAGACGCCATGCTTGCGGCATAACTCTGTTTGTGCCGCGACATCACCAACAAACGCCGTCAATAAAAACTCACGGCAAACAGGGTCAAGTTTTTCAAGAAAGCTGCCGCCGGCTGTGTTGTTACCCTGATATTCGCCTATCGTTACATTTGAGCCGGTTATATTGCCATCATATCCGCCTGAAATAGCATAAAGATCGTCACCGTCATAGCCGTCTATATAATCAGTTTCATCAGCTTCATTTACATTATAGCTCTCAGCGACACTATCACCTACGCCTGTAATTTTACTCCGGGTACCACCTGTGCTATCAGTGCCGCTAAAAACAACATTTTCACCATCGCTCGCTGTAAGTCCCGATTCGCTATCTAAAGCTGATGTTAGACGTTCAGTGACAACCCACGATTCTCTCTCTATCTCTTTTGCAGCAGCTACACTGACTTCTCCTTTGTCATCCGGGCCATATAGAGCCTCATAATAACGCGCCTTAGCTTCCTCTGCTTCTTTACGTGATGATGATGTACGCTTGACGGCTAAAGGCAGCTCACGGGCAAAATATTCGTCTATTACAGCCTTTGTTTTATCGTCAAGCGATGTGACACGCAGGCGCGGTTTAATGCCTAAAGCGGCACGCACGCGGTTTTCCGCATGCTTTACGATATCTGTGATATAAAGGCGCTGCTCTTGCGAGCGCGAATACGAAAGGTACTCAACTTCAAGCCTACGCTTGACATTGTGGGCGCAAAGCGAGCCGCAAAAAGCGTCACGTACAATTTTTGCCGGGCGCATCGCGCCAACCGTCAAACGAGGATCCCCCGTACGCGCCGCCGCGTAATTAATGGCGCCGTATATATGTCGCCAGAAAAGCTCTTCGATCGAATGTGCCTTTTTTTTCGCTTCTTCACTATCGTCTGCCGGGTGGATATATTTGCTGTCGCGCCAGTTATAATGAGACGAAAGTGAGCACAGTGTTTCAGCATCTGATTCCGCACCCGCTGTGATGTAAAATTCGCGAAGCGTCGCCGTTTCAAGCGCACGGCTTAATATCGGAGCAAGCTTTTTAGCAGGCGGGGTTAATTTATGAATCAAACAATAGTCGCATACCCACTCAGCAAGGTATTTATTAAGCGGTTTGTGCTGATCTTTGTAAAAAAGCCATATGTCTAAAAGAAGTGAAAGCCCGCGCTGGGGTGGTATGGCATCATACAAATTTATTATTTCATATACATATAGAAGTACATAGCTGAGATCGGCATTAATAGGATTGCCTGACTGGACACACTCGCGGAAATAAAGGTAATAAGCCAATTGTGCGGCATTCATATGCCTATACTGCGGAGTATAAGAAAAAAACTGGACATACGGACACGGCTTTCCCCTTAAGCGATGATACCGCATTGCATCCTCACGGAAGCCCTCATAAAAGTTAAACCGTCCAGGCCAGCGCGTTATTTTTACACGCTTTATTAATCCTCCCTCCGGCTCGTATATCTCTGCTTTGGGCACTTCTATCTCGGCTTTTTTCAGCTGCCGACCTGTATTATATGTGTTGCTGCGCTCGCGGATGTCATATGTCAAGCTGCTTACCATATCTGCCACCCCGCGCGCAACACGGCTGACAATGTCACTATCATCAATTTTAATATCATTTTTTCTCTGGAGATCAGGCGATAATTCCTTTTTATAATAACCACTATTTTTGATGCCGCTGTCCGATTTGGGACTGTTCTCTTTTTTTGTTTCTGTTATTGTTTTAACCTCTGCTCCCGCTCTCATATTTGCGCGGGATGAACTTCGCATCAATGCGTGTTTTTCGCCAAAGGAGCCCCTTTGTATTGTTTTAGCGGCGGATGTTGTCGCTTTCTTTTCTTGAAGGCCGGGGTTTTGATGTTCTTTTTGTGCCCCCGGCCGCTCAACTTCGCGGAAGCGCTGCGGAATTGACGAAAAATCTCCTGCTATCTCAGGTGATGTCGGCACTGCTTTATCATTTGACAAGGGTGGCGCCTCGATAAGCACTGTCGACACATCAAGATCCTGCCGGGGAAGCGACGCCTTGCGCTTCTTTGGTAAAAGCGATGCAAGGTCCCAAAATTCGTCCGCACGACGTTTTTTATTATCGCTCATAATTCTGTCTCCAGAGCTTCCATAATTAATTGCCGTTGAACATTTGTTTTGTATCCTTTGATTATATCATCAAATTTTTTCTGTGTCAATACATCCTCTGTTTACCATCGCATTAAGTAAAATCACAAACAATTTCGCATGAATAAGTGATATAATGATTTTTATATTTTACAATACAAAAACGGCCCCCACAGGAGCCGTTTTTTCTTTGTTGTGAAGGCGCCACCCAGAATCGAACTGGGGAATAAAGGTTTTGCAGACCTCTGCCTTACCGCTTGGCTATGGCGCCTTATTTAAAAAGCAACATCACATAAAGGGATGTTGCTTTATGACATCCGCGCGTAGCGCGCTATTGGAGCGGATTACGGGGCTTGAACCCGCCACCTCGACCTTGGCAAGGTCGCGCTCTACCAGATGAGCTAAATCCGCATGCTTTTTCCCGCAAGGGAATGAGAGTGCCTCCGGTCGGAATCGAACCAACGACACAGGGATTTTCAGTCCCTCGCTCTACCAACTGAGCTACAGAGGCATGCTGCAGCTTAGCTGCAGAGTGCGCTAGACGACCCGAACGAGACTCGAACTCGTGACCTCTAGCGTGACAGGCTAGCATTCTAACCAACTGAACTACCGGGCCTTATTATGTACTGGGAGCAACAGGACTCGAACCTGTGACCCTCTGCTTGTAAGGCAGATGCTCTCCCAACTGAGCTATGTTCCCGAAGAGACTCTCATCCGCCTTGCGACGGCAGTTGTTATTATAACATATGCCCTATATGTTGTCAACACCTTTATTCTAAGTTTTTCACTCTTAATAACAGTAATACTTCCGGCTTAAAAAGAGATTTTTTCGCCTTATGAATAGCTTTTATGGGCACAATAATACGCGAGAGCACTTGTCTTCCCGCGTATGTAATTATTATGTTGTTTGTCTTTTGCTTATGCTTTATTTACTTTATTTTTTACTATGCGTACCTCATATAAACGTGTCCCTCGTTCTGCTGTATGCGCCTCGGTATGCGCCGCTTGGGTTAGCCGTTCCCATACCTGTGGGCATTCCAGCTCCGCCAAGCCCGAAGCTTATGTTCAAGGCTTCATCTACGCTTGCCATGACCGATTCGCCAAGATGGCCGATTTTTTCTTTTAAACGGCGCTTGTCAAGCGTTCGTATCTGCTCCGTTAGGACAACCGAATCTTTCATTAGACCGGCTTCTTCGGCCATTATGTCAATATGCGTGGGAAGACGCGTTTTGCCCATACGGCTTGTTATCGCAGCTGCGATAACTGTCGGGCTGTATCTGTTTCCGATGTCGTTTTGAACAATTAAGACAGGTCGGATGCCACCCTGCTCACTCCCAATAACGGGCGAGAGGTCAGCATAGTAAATATCTCCTCTTCTAATACTGTTCAATTTTTTCATCTCCGTTACTTTTACTGAATTGCTCTCGCAATTACAGTATTGCCTTCTTTTCGCGCGGTTAAACCTACCTTGCGTATTTTTTTATCCGATAGGACAATAAAACTTACAGAGCGCATTTTCCTATCTCAATATCAGTTTATTATTAGCTATCTTCTTTTGTTCGAGCACGGGAAATAGGTCTCTTCGTCGCGCACCATCGTACAATCTTTTCCCGTCGCAAAATAAATTTCCTCCGACACCTCATTCCATAACATACGAAAAAGAATTGTTATTTAATTAAAAATACTCTCATCACTCGCGCACCTCGACTTGAAGCGTCCCAAGATGCCGACAGGTGCTATTTCCGCACGGGAAACGGGTGGTTTTTCGCTTGTTGTCTTCGACCTTACGCGCATGTGTAGGCATGTATCATTATTGAGCCGAACCTAAATCAATCTGATTACAACTTAATAAACATACTTGAGTTTATTTTATGTTGGCGGATTTTTTTGCTGAAAGGACGTGTCATTTATGAACAGTAACGGGGTAAAAAAGCAAGAAGTCGAAAAAACCGTAAGAGTTGAGAAAAGAAGTGGTGTTTTATCAGGCATACGTGAGGCGACTTCCGCTGTCATCTGCCGCGCTAAAAGTTTCGCCGATAGTATAAGAGAATATAACACAGACGGAAGCATTTCAGATAATGTGCAAAGCCGCGTGTTAATTATACTTCGCCCGGCAATAATAGCGCTTATTTCTTTTCTTTTTGCCAAAGGTGAGTTAGCGCCGGGTGTACGTCCTATGGGTTTTGCCCTTTTATGCGCCTGCGGCGATTATATCGCTGCCGCGCTATGTGGCGCCGTGCTCGGTGCCGCCATGCAGGGGGATGGGTTCGCCGTCAGCGCTGCAGCATACGCAGCTGCCGCCGCTCTTCGCGCTCTTGCCGGCGGGTATATTCTCTCCGGTTCTGTCGCCGATAGCATAGCTAAAAAACAAACAAAAAAGCGTTGGCTAATTCTCCCCAGAGCTTCAAACTCTGTAAATATTCGCGTTATAATTTCATGCGTTCCAGCTGTCGCATACGGCTCTTATTACTCGATTATATCAGGATATACATTAGCTTCCCTTGCTGTCGCGCTCTCTATGTGCATCGCTTGCCCCGTGCTGACGTTTTTATATGCCGGAGCGTTCGGCGGCAAGAATGTCGAGCCCCGTTATGCCGAAGCTGCTATTGGCACTGTTCTTTTATCTATAGTTTTTGCCCTGCGCGGTGTCGTTATACTGAGCCTCAATTTATCTGTCCTCGCCGGATATGCGATAACACTTTTCGTTTCGCGCACCCGAGGCTGGCTTAAAGGCATTCTTATCGGACTTCTTGCCGGCATGACGCTTGAAGCTGCCTTGGTCCCTGTTTATGCTGCAGCCGGCATCGCAGCAGGTCTTTTATGGTGGCTCTCACCATTCGTAGCAGTTGCCGCAGGAATGATGACATCGTTTTCATGGTGCGTTTATGCCGGCGGTTATACAATGCTGCTAAATTTCATGCCTGAGATGATAATATGTTCCGCTGTCATAGTTCCTCTTGTAAAAGTGGGGGTGATTGCGGACTCTAAAAAAAGCAGTAGCAAAGCTTCAAGTCTCCCCGGCAAAGCGCTTGATCCAGCCATGCTTCTACGAGACGAGGAAACGACAGACGCACTTGAAGGCACAGTACAGTCCTTTTCTGTTCTCTCCGAAACACTCGGACGGCTATCCGAAAGACTTAAGAGCCCCAGTATATACGATATAAAACAGCTTTGCTATGACACATGCGAAAAATACTGCCGCCGATGCAAAATAAAAGACGCATGCCGTATCCGCGACCCAGAAGCTGCTGAGGAAGCTCTATGCTCAATGGCTGTTGCTCTTTCTGAGAGAGGCTATGCGGCAGTATCCGACATTCCCGACTATTTCAAGCGCCGCTGTACGGAACTTGAAAAATTAACTGAGGCCGTAAGCGCGGCATATGCCGAGTCAGTCGAGGCGCGGCTTAAAACTGATAAAACGGAAATCATAGCTTTCGACTACGGTGCTATGCGTGACGTCGTACATGATATTACAGCGCGCCGAGAGGAAGCAGGCACACTCGATGAAGCTCTCTCTCACGCCCTGCGCGATGAGCTGAAGGCATACGGTATCGTATCGGAGCGAGTAGCTGTTGTCGGCGGACGCCGCAGAAGCGTTTTTATATATGGTCTTCACATGCGCGGCATGACGGCAGGCGGCGATGACATGCGAGAAATTGTTTCCCGGTTCTGTCGTGGTGTTTTTTCATCTCCGGAATTCACAATTGACGGTTCAGAAGTCTGCGCAACGCTTACGGAGAAGGCTCAAATTGGTGTCTCGCACGCAGCATATACGCTTGAAAAGGTAGGCAGCCGTGCAAATGGCGACATTGCAGCTGCTTTCTACTGCCGAAATGACAAGTTTTGTGCTCTGATAAGCGACGGTATGGGAAGCGGCCGCGAAGCGGCGCTAACTTCCGGCACATGCGCTTTATTTATTGAAACAATGATGAAAAACGGCAATTCAGCGCCGGTCACCCTTAAAATGCTCAATGCCATGATTCGCGCGCGCGGCATTGAATGCCCAGCTACAATCGATCTTTTGGAGCTCGACCTAATCCGAGGGTGTGCAAAGTTTTACAAAAGCGGCGCTGCACCGACATTCGTAAGGCGCAGCGATGACCTTTACCGAATAAAATCAAAAACAGCCCCCATCGGCATTATAAAAACACTTGATGCGGAGCGTACTACTTTTGATGTAAAGGTTGGTGACATAATTGTAATGATATCGGACGGCGTTGTCCCGGCTGATAACGAATGCCCGTGGCTTTACACGATGATATGTGCTGACGACTTTACAGACTTGTCTGTATCCGCACGCTCCATAGCTGAGCGCGCACGCCGCCAAAACGCAAAAAGCGACGATGCCACCGTTTTAATCGTAAAGGTGACACCGCCGAGTTTAGAGGAGACAATATCATAATATAAAACCCGCCCATCTGGGCGGGTAATTTATTAGATTTATTACTTAAATATTTTTATAACGCCCTTTTCGTTCAAATCTTTCAAAAGGGCGAGCGTTATTGGCAGTCCGAACAAGCCAACGACGCCGAAAAACACCGTACCAACAAACATGGCTATAATCGTTACAAGCGGATGTAGACCTACTTGTTCCCCGATTATTTTCGGCTCAATTACGTTTCTTACAACGAATATAACAGCATATGAAATTGTAAGCCCAATCGCCATTTTATAATCTTTGTTGATAAATTCGATGATAAGCCACGGAATTAAAATTGTTCCGGTGCCGACGACGGGCAGAATGTCAAATACCGCAATGAATAAAGCTACAAACACGGGGTTTGCAACCCTTAGTATAAGCATTGCTATGACAAGCTCGACAAATGTTATTCCAAGTATTTGGGCATATGATCTAATATAATCCCAAACAATGTCCCGTATAGCTATGCTTGCCTCTTTTATTGTGTTATTTACGTTTTCGGGAAGCTGCCGGCGTATGAAATCACCGATGAGTCCGCGGTCGATAATAATGTAATATGATGCAATTATGCAGAAAACTGTGCTTACTACAAGCTTCGGTATTGAGTATGCTAACCCGGATATTGCTCCCACAATGACGTCTGAAATTTTAGTAAAAAGCTTCCCAGCAAACGAGATAAGGTTGTCAGTTATACTTGAGAGAACTTCAGCGATACTTGGATCTATATCATCGGGCAGTTTTGATAGGCTATCAAAAAGCTCAACAAGCGCCGGCTGAATGTTGTCTCTATACAGTGCCGGCAACCGCTCGACCTGCGTCTTTGCTATAGATATAACGCGCGCAGCTAATAACACCATAATTACAGCAACTAAAGCGTAAAATATTAATACAATAATAAATGAAATTATTTTTTTGTTGATCTTTATTCGCCGGCATAATACCTCGACGAGGGGGCGCAGCATAGAAGCTACTATATACGCAATGAAAAAGGGCATTAGTGTATTAATAGCATATTTAAATATAAAATAAATAATTACTATCAATATGAGTAAATAAATAAAATTAATAATAAATTTGCGTTTTTTTTCAGTGGTCAAGAAAACCCCTCCGCCGCAGTAAAAAATTATAAATTAATTATATGAAATTATAACTTTATTGTCAATTCTATAATATTATTAATATTATTAATATTATTGCCTTTTTATATTATAAATAACGTAACTTTAGTGTTTTTTAAGTAATTATAATACAATATAATACAAAAACGCCAAGCTAAAAAGCTCGGCGTTTTTGTGTCCTTTTATTTATTATGCCATTTGAAACGATTATATCAATAACAATATTGTTCAGCCAAAAAGACATTTAGTTATGGTTTTTTATTTATCCGCTTCTGCCTCTGCTTCCGGCTGTTTCTTTTCGCCAATGCTGAGTAAGAGGTTCAAAATGATGCCAAATACTGCGGCTCCGGCGATAGCGGGGACATCAAGCCCGAAAAGATTGATTGTTCCGCCGAATGCGTAATTCACACCGAGGCCGATTACCATAATACATGCAATAACAGCTATGTTCTTAGACGAGAACATATCGCACTTCTTGTCGACCATAATTGCTATACCTTGTGCTGCAATAGCGCCGAAAAGGTATATTTCAAGACCGCCTATAACAGCAAGCGGAATACCATACACTATCTTGATGAGGGGAGTGAAGCAGGAAATAGCCATAGCAAATACGGCAGCACACATAATTACAGGTACGCTGAAGACGCGTGTAATAGCCATTGTGCTGATGTTTTCGCCATAGTTTGTTCCGGCGGGACCACCGATAACACCGGCTATCATATCGCAGATACCGTCACCGATGAGGTTGCGGTCAAGCAGACCTGCTATATCATATCTCTTATTTGAATTCTTTCTCTTAGCCATATTGTTAATATAAATGTCAAGCTGATATACGTGAGCTGTCGATTCGGGAATTGTCGCTATCGCTATCGGCATAATAGCGGCGACAGCTTTCCATGACACCTTAGGAAGTGTAAATGCAGGTAGAGCAAAGATGTTGCCGCTGCCAAGCTTCCATGTAGAAGCTGCAAGAACGCCATCGGGAAGCGAACGGAATAAGTTGTATTCTTCGCCACCAATGAAATAGAAACCAGCTGCAACGATGCACCCGACAGCGGCTCCAAGGAGCAGCGGAAGCTGGCCGAGGAAGCCCTTGAGATAAATTGAGAAAATTATTGTAGATAAAAGTGTAACAAGTGAGACTACCCAGACAATATCGGACTGTCCCTGTGCAGGCGCCGCATCAGAAATTGCGTTGCCCGCGAGCGTTAAGCCAATAACCATCGCAACAGGCCCTGTTATGCTGGGCGGCAGGATTTTCTCGACGGCATTGCGTCCTGCAAAGCGCACGAGCAAACCTGCGATTATTGATATAAAGCCGGAAAAAATGATACCAAACTGTGCAATCTGAATTCCTTCTGCTGGAAGAATGCCGTCAATCTTCTCAAAACCTTCAGCTGCAAGAAGACCTGATACTGCAGATAGGTATGCGAAGCTTGAACCGTAATAAAGGGGAAGTTTTCTGCCCGTGATGAGAGCAAAGCATATAGTCGCAAGACCGCTTGCAAAGATTGTTGTCGAAACCTGGAAGCCAGTGATAAGAGCTACTGTGACTGTTGCTGGAAACATGACAATGACTTGCTGCAGAGCATAAAGCAGAAGTTTGCCTATTGGGGGTCTCTCGTCCGGTAAATATCCGATCACTTCTTTTGTCATTGATATTCTCCTTTTATTTAATGTCCCTTCTGGGACATAGTTTTTCCTTCATTGTCTTTTTATTTCTTTCCTTTCACTGACGTATCATAGAGCCTCACACCAGTGAATCCGTCGAACTCCGGTACGCACACAGCGACAACTTCTGTACGCGACGTCGGAATGTTTTTGCCGACAAAATCAGGTCGAATTGGAAGTTCTCTATGACCGCGGTCGACAAGCACAGCCAGTTGTATATATGCCGGACGCCCTATCTCAAAGACTCCTTCGATGGCAGCGCGCACCGTACGTCCGGTGTAAATCACATCGTCGACGATAACAACACGTTTCCCTGTTATCTCGCAGGGAATATTTGTGTCAGATGCACTTGGCATCTCTGTTTGCTCCGAAAGATCGTCGCGGTAAAGGGTAATATCAATATATCCGACGGGGACATCGACTCCCTCAAATTTTTTTATGTTTTCTGCTATCTTCTTTGCAAGCGGAACTCCACGGCGTTTTATGCCAAGTAAGACTACGCCATCAGTGCCGTGATTACGCTCTATTATCTCATGGGTAATACGCAGAAGTGAGCGCTCCACGGCCGACTCATCCATTATTTCAGCCTTAAACTGCATTCGAACATCCTCCAGCCGATGAAAGTTGCAAAAAAATCCTGCCATCCGGCAGGATTACACGCAACATTATACGGTATTGTTGGGCATACGTTAATTTTGCAAAAGTATATTAAGTTTACACGTCGCCCGACCGACTGTACATGAATCTTACCGGCATCTCTGTACCGCTTAAAAATCCCTTAGTATTTTACCACAACACATGCAAAATTGTAAAGCCCCCTGCGACATTTTTTTAAAATAAAATTGGCAGAGGGTAAAAGTGAACTTAATACATAATAGCTAACAAATAATATCTTTTTACATGATAAATATGTTTTCGTATAAACCTTATAAATTGCGGGAAATATAATTGCGAGGTGATGGAAATGGCAAAAGCCGAAAAGCAAAGATTTGATACCCGTGATCAGCGCGAAGCGAGAAACGCTCAAAACAAACGCGACCAGGGCGATCTTCCTCCCTATGGGGAATCCCAGCAAAAGAACCGCGCTTAAAACGGCCCTAACAAGAAAAAGGGCGGTGTAATCGGCGGCGGTTCAAACAGAGCAGGCAATAATAACAACAATAATGCGAACAAAGCCTGCCCGCCCGGCAGATAACAGAGAGCAACATTCTTATTTTTTATCTGGCAAACACAACCTCCCGCAGGCAAAGCAGCACTCATAAATGATGCTCATACAAAAAAAGAAAAACTCCAGCATAATTAAATTCGGCAAAATACAATACGGCAAAAACACTATCATAACCACTGGGTTTTTTAGCGCAGCTATGGATGCAGCGTTGCCGCAAGTAAAAAGTCGAGCTTTTCAGCTCGACCTCAGACTGAAGACAAAGTCCACCGAATTGGTGGATTTTGTTGTTTTTTGGGGAGGATGTAATAGAATAGAGAAGAAAGAGCGTATACAAGGGATAAGTAAGGTAAGTTAAGTAGAGACAGGAAAGAAAAGAACACGCAATATGAAATAGTAAGCATAGAAGACTTGGTACCGAAGGATCACATATTGCGCGAAATAGACAGGGCGATTGACTTCAGC
>JAAYLD010000094.1 GCA_012522015.1 Clostridiales bacterium | reverse complement strand
TTTCAAAATGTTTGCCGTATTCGCCAATAATGTATAAAAATTCATAAAAATAAAATTTTATCAACCCCGTAATGTTACATTATTATAATTTAAATCCATATAAAGTATAATCATGAATTTAACAATTTTTTAATAAGACAGTGAATTCGATAGACTAAGGAAACAATAAATGGATAGTCAAGAAATGAAAACACCGAAACTAAAAAATCGCAAGGTACATAAAACACTAAAAATTATATTTGACATTTTTTACGTTATCATGCTGCTTTTTTTTGGACTGGTTGTTGTTTTATCAATACAAAACAAGTTGTCAGGAAATGCAGTAAGGTTCGGTAAATATCAGTTATATGCAGTTGAAGGCGGCAGCATGGAGCCGAATATTAAAAAAGGCTCTGTCATTATTATCTCTCCCGTGGAAACAGAAAGCCTTCAGGTAGGCGACGTTATTACTTTTATCAACCCAGACGATGATAAAACGGTAGTAACCCATCGCATTGTAAAAATCAACGAAGGAGAAGAAACTACCTTTATAACGCGCGGTGACGCCAATAACGCTGATGATGACCCCTTGCCTGCGGATAAAATTCTTGGAAGGGTAAATGTCGCAATTCCCTTTATCGGTTTTTTGATGAGCTTTGCAAGAACAAAAGAAGGTCTTCTTACACTGATAATCATACCTGGGGTATTGATTATATTTTTTGAGATTCTAAATCTTGTCAAGGCTTCTCGTCAGTTAAAAAAACGCAAAGAGGATTTGCTGTTAGCCAAACTGAATGAAAGTCTTATCGGAACATCGTCTGAAGGAGGAAATAAAATGACGTAGAAAAAAGTTATCGTTTCGTTTAAAATCCACCCTCGTGCAAACTTTTGGCGTACATTAAGACCGCCAAAAACAAAAGACGTGGCAGTAAACTGCCGAAAAATTATAACTACATATTTTAGGAGATGAAAAAATGAAAAGAAGAATTTTTTTAAGCCTTATGGTAATCGCAATTGCAGCTGCATTAGTAGCTGGAGCAACAACCGCTTATTTTGCAGATGTTGAAAGTGCAACCGGTACGCTTACAGCCGGAACATTAGACCTGAAGGTTAATGATAAAAACGGAAATGTTGGCACCTTTAATCTGGATAACATATTTCCGGGATATGAAAGCGATGGGTATATTAAATTATCCAATGTTGGCACCTTAAACGGAATTGTCAAGATTACCGGGGCAACCGTCACCAACTATGAAAACGGCATAAACGAACCGGAATCAGCATACGATGACACCCCAAATGAGGGCGAACTCGGTGATAGAGTACATATACTGCTGTATTTTACTTCAGATAATGCAGCTAGTACATCAACTGCGCTTGAATCACCTGACGATTTTGAACTTAGTGCTTCTCATGCCGGATCTTACTTCGGAAAAATCAACGGGCTAACGAACATTTCCAACTGGAATTTGTCAAAAGATCTTAACGCCGGCAAAAGCGTCTATTTATATTATAAAATAAAATGGTTTGATCAAAAAAACACCAGTGATAATATAGCACAGACCGATAAATGCTCTGTAACTTTAAATTTCAACTTGTACCAGTCTAACAATGACTGAGATTAAGAGAAAAGCAAAATCAATCTCTGTTGCATAAATAACGGTAATGACACTTGAAAGAGCCGCGATTAACAGTCGCAGCTCTTTTTATTTATATAAAATATCAAATATGAATATAAAACTCTCTTTTTTCTTTGTAATAATGTACACAAGCTTCAATATATTTGATATAATCAAAAAGAGACTGTTATTGTTTTCATGAGAAAACATTGACTTTACAGAAAACACATATAAGTCCCCCCGGATTTTTTTACAACCTCCAGTTTTTCTGTGGGGCAACATCTCTTAATATCAAAAAAGCAAATATATATCAAAAGTGAGGCTGTCAATCAATGAAGCTGTGGTACAAACAACCGGCAGAGCTTTGGGTTGAGGCATTGCCCGTTGGCAACGGCAGGCTCGGGGCAATGATATACGGTAAAACGGACAAAGAAATTATTTCCCTCAACGAAGACACCCTGTGGTCCGGCTATCCGAGAGACTTAAACCCCAAAAACAAAAAAGATGCTTACCTACGGGCAATGCAGCTTGCAAAAGAAAGAAAACTTCACGAGGCTGAGCGACTTGTGGAGGATGAGCTGACATCTGGCTGGACTCAGTCTTACCAGCCTGTGGGGGATTTGTTAATTGACACGCCGATTGACGGAGACGTCACCGGTTATGAGAGAAGCCTTGACATCGATAATGCTGTCGCTTATGTCAAATACAGCTATGGCGGTGTAAATTACACACGTGAAATTTTCGCAACAGCTGTAGATGACGTCATTATCATAAAGATATCTGCTGACAAAGAAGCAAGCGTTAATTTTACCCTTAGTTTTAATAGTGAACTGAAGTCACAGACATATACAAAAGACGGGTACCTTGTCCTTGAGGGACAAGCCCCCTCAAATGTTGTGCCGGATTATTGCGGGAATGTTGAAAATGCCGTTTATTATTCCGATAAAGACGAAGAAAAGGGTATGCTTTTCGCCGCGATAGCAAAAGTCATAAGTACAGGCGGGCGTATTAACTATTATGAAAACAGCATAGGCGTTGAAGCAGCCGACAGCGCTATCATAATTGTCAACGCAAAAACCAGCTTCGCTGGCTACAACGCACATCCGTATTTAAACGGGCGTGAATACAAAAAACCTTGCATCGAGGGCATCGAGCGCGCAGCGGCAAGGGGGTATGAAACACTTCTTTCAGAGCACATAAGCGACTATAAGAGCTTCTATGGCAGAGTTAAACTTTATATAGGCGAAAACGAAAACGCCACACTGCCAACGGATGAGCGCCTTTATAAATTTAGGGAGGAGCCAGACGATCCCTCGCTTTACACTCTTCTTTTCCAGTATGGAAGGTATCTTTTGATTTCATCATCAAGACCGGGAACACAAGCTACAAACCTTCAGGGAATTTGGAATAACAGGGTTCGTCCGCCGTGGAGCAGCAATTATACAATCAACATAAATACCGAGATGAATTATTTCCCGGTCTTCTCCTGCGCTCTTGGCGAGCTTCAGGAGCCTCTTTGTAAGCTTATAAAAGAGCTGGCGGTAACAGGGCAAAAGACGGCAAGAGATACTTACGGTGTAAAAGGCTTTGTCGCCCACCACAACACCGATATATGGCGGCTCTCCTCCCCGATGGGCGATAAAGTAAGAGGTTCTGCTGTATACGCATTCTGGAACATGTCACCGGGCTGGCTCTGCAGACATCTTTTCGACCAGTATGAGTACACGCTTGACACTGATTTTCTTAAAAATGACGCCTATCCGATAATGAAAAGCGCGGCGGAGTTTTGTCTTGACCTTCTGACCGAGGATG
>JAAYLD010000093.1 GCA_012522015.1 Clostridiales bacterium | reverse complement strand
GAAATGTCAAAACCGCACGTTTTAAACGTGTGGTTTTTTTGAGCGTATAAATAATCATCAGATATATTAAAATCGCAAAAAAATTCTGATTTTAGGTGGAAAACTCATAAGTATGTGTTACGATAAGACAATAAGCGTTTTGCATTAATATAAGTTATAATAATAAAAGTGACCATATCGGTTTATATGTAACCGGAGAGTGATATGATAGGTAAATACAAATATGAAACTACAATGAAAGCCTGCTTTGTCGGGTACATAGTACAGGCTATTATCAATAATTTTATCCCGCTGCTCTTCGTGAATTTTCAAAAGGTATACTCAATTTCGCTTGATAAAATCACGCTTTTCATTACAGTTAACTTCACAGTTCAAATAATAATAGATTTTGTAGCGACAATTTACGTTGATAAGATAGGTTACAGGCCGTCGATTGTTGCCGCCCATATTTTCAGTGCGGCAGGGTTTATCAGTTTGACGATTTTACCGGAAATAATAGACCCGTTTGCCGGTATTTTAATATCAATTTGCCTTTATGCTATTGGCGGCGGCTTAATTGAAGTTTTAATCAGCCCTATTATGGAGGCGTGTCCTACAAAAAACAAGGAAAAAGCGATGAGCCTGCTTCACTCTTTTTACTGCTGGGGGCATGTCGGCGTCGTTTTTCTTTCCACTTTATTTTTTTACTTCTTTGGCATAGAAAACTGGAAGATACTAACGCTGATTTATTCTGCGATTCCCATTTTTAATGCTTTAATTTTCTTAAAAACACCAATAGCATCGCTTTTATCTGACGGCGAGGAGGGTATGTCTCTCGGGGAGCTATTTAAAAATAAAATATTCTGGATACTTGTCATAATCATGCTTTGCGCGGGCGCAAGTGAGCTGTCTGTCAGCCAGTGGTCCTCCCTTTTCGCGGAAAAGGGGCTTGGTTTATCGAAAACGATGGGCGACATCGCAGGGCCGATGTTTTTTGCAATTATGATGGGATGCTCAAGAGTGTTTTATGGCAAACATGGCGATAAAATTGACATCGACAGGTTCACGACATACAGCTCTATTTTATGTATTTTCAGCTATCTTTTTATTTCACTGATACCGTCGCCGGTTATAAACCTTTTGGCGTGCGGCACATGTGGCATGTCGGTGGGTATTATGTGGCCGGGGACATTTAGCAAGGCGTCAGCCACGCTTAAAACCGGAGGAACAGCAATGTTTGCGTTGTTAGCGCTCGCTGGCGATTTGGGATGTTCGGCCGGTCCCACACTTGTCGGCTTGATATCTGATGCTCATAATGAAAATATTAAGCTCGGCATATTAGTTGCTATCTTATTCCCCGTCGGCTTTATTCTCACATGGAAACTGCTTACCAAAATGAAAAAGAAAAGTGATTACAGCAAGGAAAGCGAAGGCGCTAAAGTCACCGAAACAGATGTTATTTGAAAACGATATAAAAACGCCTTTTACCAGTCTTTTTGTTGCGATGTTTTTCATTATATACTGATTTTTAATAATATAAAAACCCGCTTTGAAGGCGGGTTTTATTATGTGCTAATATTTTTTGCTTATAGCTTATCGCTGGTAAAGTATAGTGTTTTGTGTTTATTCATGTTACACATCAATTTCAAACTCCGCTTCGCCTGCGTCGATGCCGATGAAATCACCCTCGTCACCCTCGCTATCCTTCGGAGCACAGGCTGCTTTCCACGCCTGCTTGAAACTATAACATGTACTCTCGATAAGCATCTTGACTTCAAGCTCAGTTATTGTAATGCCTTTTGTTGCGAGTATTTCAACAACACCCTGAACAGCGCGGTTGTATTTTTCTTCGCCTTTAAGGTCAGTGTATAGCTGCTCAACGGCCTCGCATACAGTTTTGACGACATCCTGTTTTATCTTCGTATTTGCATACTTTTCGTATATTTTCTTAAGTGCTATTCCGACATAGCTTGCCACTGACGTTAATATTCCTACGAGAATAGTCATTCCGTATGTATTAATGAATTCTACCACCATTTACTTACACCCCCAATAGTTTTGACCAAGTTGCAGGTCCACATTTACCATCAACCACAAGTGCGCTTGCAGCCTGATACTTTTTAAGCGCTGTATTTGTCAGCGGGCCGAATTTGCCATCAGGTTCAAGACTGGTATTGATTTTTGCATTGAGAAGCTGCTGCAGTGTTTTAACATCCTCGCCACGCATACCCTGTGATAATGTCCTAAGCGTTATCGTCATTCTTTTTCCTCCCATGTTTTTTAATCCTGTCAAATACGGTTCAGGGTCAACCCATGCATTGTAAAATTTGATGCCGAAATGCAGATGTGCGCCTGTGCTGTTACCGGTTGTTCCCATATAGCCGATTTTCTGACCGCGTCGCACAAGGTCGCCGGCCTTGACAAGTACGGACTTTGGCTTCATGTGAAAATAATACGTCTTGAAGCCGTTGCCGTGGTCGATATAAACGCTGTTGCCCTCAGATGGTGTGTTGCCGGTCACATCGCCTCGCGCGTATGTGACAATACCAGATTCATACGCGACGATGTAATCGGTTCCGCGCCCTGCTACAAGGTCAATGCCGTTGTGCATGCCTGTGGACGTCTTCCCTTTAACGGTGACTGTTCTTATACCGTAAGGCGATGTTATATAATGCGTGTTCGTAGCAGTCACGGGCACAGCAGCAACAAGCAGCCTTTTTGCCATATGTGTGTCCTTTCCTTTGAAATAATATTCATACTTGCTTGCCCGTATTGTACGCCCGCCATATCGTCAATATAGTAAAATTTGCATTAATTAAGCTGATATATGGAAAAGCTACTGTTCAAACTCACCTCACTTGCATAGAATATTGTTAAGTAAAGAGCCACCGTCTCTTATGGGTAGTTTCATACGACGAGTTTCGTCGGATTTAAGTCAAAAGTCGGATAAAAAATTTTATTCACATAGTTGACAAATATCGTCATATGTGCTATCCTAAACTAAACTTTTTTAGGTGGATGTAAGAAAAATGATAATGTCAGCTTGCAGTTACATCGTAATCGTCATTATAGTCCTCGAGCTATTAGTAATAGTTCGGGGCATTTGTCATGGCGTTAAGTGGTTAACTGCATAGCAGAAGGGTTTTCAGTATACATAGATTTAGATGAAAAACCCCCCTGCAGTGTTAATCACTGCAGGGGGGTTTTTAGATACCATGTATATTTATCATTTGTCCATAATAATGCAACCATTATATAAAAAACGGGAGGGAAAAATGCAGCTAACAGGAGCTGAAATCATCATCGAGGATTTATGTGAAGCAGGGGTTGATACTGTTTTCGGCTACCCTGGCGGATATGTCCTCAATATATATGATGAGCTATACAAAAACTCGCATCGAATAAAGCACTATATCACCTGCCACGAGCAGGGAGCGGCACATGCTGCCGACGGGTATGCCCGCAGGACAGGCAAACCGGGCGTTGTCATTGCAACATCAGGCCCCGGAGCTACAAATCTTGTTACGGGAATCGCCTGCGCCTACTTTGACAGCACGCCGCTTGTTGCAATAACGGGAAACGTTCCCGTCGCGATGCTTGGACGCGATAGTTTTCAAGAAGTTGATATTGCCGGCGTTACTATGCCGATTACGAAGCACAACTACATCGTAAAGGACGTGTCCGACCTTGCTCGGACAGTGCGCGAGGCGTTTACCGTAGCCATTTCCGGACGCCCCGGCCCTGTGCTTATTGATGTGCCAAAGGATGTACAGCTCTCGCGCTGCGAGTTCACCCCTGCTGAGAAGCCGAAACGCCGCCCGAATCCCACCGTGCGCAAAGCAGCCATCGAACGGGCGGCAGTTGCAATAGCTTCGGCAAAACGGCCATTCATCTACTACGGTGGCGGTATTATCATAGATGACGCTGTTATGGCCCTCAAATCATTTGCCGAAAAAATAGATGCTCCTATCGCATGCAGCATGATGGGTCTGACAGCGGTTGAAAAAGATTATCCCCGATTCCTTGGTATGCTCGGAATGCACGGTCGATATGCAGCGGTAAAAGCTCTTGACGAAAGCGACGTTATCATCGCCGCAGGTGTACGCTTCTCCGACCGCGCAACCGGTGATAAAGCTCGTTTTTCTGCCGGTAAAACTGTAATCCACATTGATATCGATGCAGCCGAAATAAGCAAAAACATAAAAGCCGACATCGACATCATCGGCAGCGTCCGCGAGGTGCTTGAGTTGCTCTGTGACGCAGTTCCATCGATGCAACACCCCGAATGGGCGGCTCGTGTCGCAGAAATTAAAGCATCAGTGGAAAATGATATCAGCATGGGCGACGATACTCTTACCCCGCAGTACGCGATAGAAAAAGCATGTGCTATGCTTGACAAAGGCGAAGCTGTTGTGACGGATGTCGGGCAGCATCAGATGTGGACGACGCTTTACGGGACGTTCAATGGGCCGCGCACATTCTTGTCAAGCGGCGGTCTCGGAGCTATGGGTTTTGGTATGGGCGCGTCAATCGGCGCGTCAGTAGGCGGGGCAAGTATAACATCAAAAGCCACAAACGACTCCTGCGGCGGGCGCCGCACACTGCTTATAACAAGCGATGGTAGCTTCCACATGAATATGAACGAGCTTGCGACAGCGGTGACTTATAATTTGCCCATAAAGGTACTTATTCTTAACAACAACGTTTTAGGTATGGTCAGGCAGTGGCAGACACTATTCTTTAATAAAAGATACTCGCAGACGACACTCGATCGTAAAACGGATTATGTAAAGCTTGCCGAAAGCTTCGGCGCACACGGGGTAAGAGCGGCGACGCGAGAGGAACTTGACAAGGCAGTACGCCTTGCATTTGAGACACCGGGCCCGTTTGTTATCGACTGCGTTATCGACAGCGACGAGTGTGTGCTGCCCATGATTCCGGCGGGTAGGGGGATTGATGACATAATCCTGCGCCACGCGGAGAGTGAGATAAACAAGGGCAAATAAAAATATGCGGGAGGAAAAAGAAAGGATAAGTTTATGACAAGTGTTGACATGGAACCGAAGCGGCAGTTTGTCCTATCACTTCTTGTATCAAACCATTTTGGTGTGCTGACGCGCATATCAGGGCTTTTTGCGCGGCGCGGATTCAATATCGATAGTCTGACAGTTGGCGTTACGGAAAATCCCGAGTATTCGCGAATGACAATCGTATCACAGGGCGACGAATACATCCGTGAGCAGATGGCGAGACAGCTTCGCAAGCTTGAAGATGTGAAGGTTGTCCGCTTGATGCCGAAAGACAATACCGTTATGCGTGAGCTTTTACTTGTAAAGGTGAAGCTTGAACCGGGGAAATTGTCTGAAATCGTCGAAGCGGCGAATACATTCCGCGCAAACGTCGTTGATTTATCGCCGGACTCCGTTTTAATTGAAATAACAGGCGATAAAAGCAAGCTTGATGCTTTCATTGAATATTATAAGCCATACGGAATTATAGAAATATCACGCACAGGCATAACAGCCGTAGGACGCTCGACAAACACGCTCTTCCGTGAAGACGAAAACGGATACGAATTTAATAGCGGGAAGGCACAAACGTAGCTGTATTAAAGCATCAGTTAAATAAAAGGGAATGAGTTCCATTGACTATTAAAGAAACCCAATTCACGTAAAAGGAAGGGCGGGTGACTGTTCTTCGCAGCCCCCG
>JAAYLD010000092.1 GCA_012522015.1 Clostridiales bacterium | reverse complement strand
GACCTTTACAGCGAAATCAGCCTTGAAACATGCGTTTCAAAGCGCACGTCTTTTGGCGGCACAGCCCCCTCGTCTGTCTTGCGCCAGATAAAAACTCTCCGCGACTGGCTGAAATAAACAGTGACGCTTTTTAATAAAATCTCCCTATGGCAGAACGTATGTGCCTGCCATAGGGAGTGTTTTTATATTGTTTGAATAAAATCTCTATAAACTGCGCTAAAAAGTTCGCTATTTTCTTTTTTATGTCTGTTTGCTGTATTATAATAACATTAAGATAAAAAAAGAGTCAACAGATATTAGAATTAGAATTATAGCTTAAAAATGTGCGCTCATACAGAGCAAGCACGGCTTAAAACAATTATGAAAACGGGAGGGGTGTTTTTATGGGTTCAACGATATCAGAGAAAACCTCAATGCTTCGCAATATCATAAATTCATCGGACAATATAGTCTTTTTCGGAGGCGCGGGCGTTTCCACCGAAAGCAATATACCCGACTTCAGAGGAAGTGGCGGGCTTTACATCGAACGAGTAGGCAAGCATCATCTTTCGCCGGAGGAAATACTGTCACACACTTTCTTCATGATTTATACCTCAGATTTTTATGACTATTACAAAAACAAAATGATATATAAAGACGCAAAGCCCAACGCCGCACATTTGGCGCTTGCAAAGCTTGAGGAAATGGGCAAACTCAGAGCTGTTATCACGCAAAACATCGACGGGCTTCATCAAATGGCAGGCAGCCGGGAGGTCTTGGAGCTGCATGGCTCGGTTTACAGAAACTACTGTATGAAGTGCGGGAAATTTTTCACGCTTGATTATGTGCTGGCGTCGGATGGGGTGCCAAAGTGTGATGAATGCGGTGGCATAGTCAAGCCTGACGTGGTTCTGTATGAAGAAAGCCTTGATATGAGTGTTATGGAAAAGTCAATAAATCATATTGAAAACGCTGATGTGTTAATTGTCGCTGGCACATCTCTTACCGTTTACCCGGCTGCCGGTCTCATCAGATATTATTCGGGCAAAAACCTCATACTCATCAATAAAACAAAGACGCTATACGACAGTATAGCTGATCTTGTGATAAACAGCAGCATTGGAGAAACACTCAAAGCCTGCGTTTTATAAGACACTTTCTTATTGTAGTATATATTTAGTCTTTACTTTGATTTTGGGGAGGAAGTGACTGGTGAAAGATAGCGATAAGTGCGTTCTTATGTGGAAAGAAGACATCGAAATACCGACATATCCCGTCAGCAACGCTGAAAAAAACCCTATGTTTTTAGAAAAAAGAGTTTATCAGGGAAGCTCCGGACGAGTTTATCCGCTGCCGGTGATAGAGAAAATATGTGATGAGAAGGTAATGCGGAGGTACCGCACCGTATTTCTTGAGAATAAATATATTCAAATCTGGATTATGCCTGAGCTTGGCGGCAGGATTCAAAGGGCGATTGATAAAACTAATGGCTACGATTTTATATATTATAACAGGGTAATAAAACCGGCGCTTGTTGGCTTGGCTGGCCCGTGGATTTCAGGAGGTATTGAGTTCAACTGGCCTCAGCATCACAGGCCAAGCACATTTATGCCGATTGAATATACTCTAAAAGAAAACGATGACGGGAGCAAAACTGTTTTCGTTGGCGAGATAGACCGGATGTACGGAACAAAATGCACGGCTGGGTTTACTCTTTATCCCGATAAAGCCTATATCGAAATAAAAGTGCAGCTATACAACAGAACCGGTGTGCCACAAACGTTTTTATGGTGGGCAAATCCCGCTTTTTCCGTAAATGATAAGACGCAGTCAATATTTCCCCCGGATGTTCACGCGGTGTTTGACCACGGGAAACGCGACGTTTCCACATTCCCCATCGCCACCGGTACATATTATAAGGTCGATTATTCCCGTGGCGTCGATATTTCCGTGCATAAAAACATACCCGTCCCCACATCATACATGGCATATAAATCCGACTACGATTTCGTCGGTGCTTATGATTACGGCCGAGAAGCGGGGCTTTTGCATGTCGCCGATCACCATATATCGCCGGGGAAAAAGCAGTGGACATGGGGCAATGGCGATTTCGGCCGGGCGTGGGAGCGCAATCTCACCGATGAAGACGGGCCGTATATCGAGCTGATGACAGGCGTTTTTACCGACAATCAGCCTGATTTCTCATGGCTTAATCCGTATGAAGAAAAAACCTTTACCCAGTATTTTATGCCTTATAAAAAAATCGGGGCTGTCAAAAACGCAACGGTTGACGCTGCCACAAACCTTGAAGTGGCCGATAACACCGCCAAAATTTCAGTTTACGCAACATCGGTATTTGACGACGCCGTAATTGAGCTTTGCGGTAAGGGTGAGACGCTGCATAAGGATACAGTACGCATCTCTCCGGATGATGTTTACGCAAAAGAGGTTCCCCTCCCGCAAAATATAAATGAATACGACCTCACACTGACAGTTAAAAGCAAAGACGGGCGGACACTCGTTTCTTACACGCCTAAAAATACGGAGCAAGAGAAAACGCCAGAGCCTGCGAGGGCTATTCCGGCGCCAGACAAGGTCGAAAACAACGAAGCGCTTTATCTTGCGGGGCTGCATCTTGAGCAGTACAGGCACGCGACATACGAGCCTGAGGATTATTATAAGGAGGGGCTGAGGCGGGACCCGTACGACATAAGGATAAACAACGCCTACGGAATGCTCCTTTACAAAAGAGGACAGTTTGAAAAAAGCGAGGAGTATTTCCGCCGCGCGATTAAGACAATAACACGTCATAATCCGAATCCTTACGACGGTGAGCCTTATTATAATCTCGGGCTTGCTCTAAAAATGCAGGGTAAGATTGACGAAGCCTATGACGCTTTTTACAAATCATGCTGGAATGCCGCCATGCAGTGCTGCGGTTATTATGCGCTTGCAGCGGTTGCGGCAATGAAGGGTAATTTCCGTCTTGCCCTTGAACATGCCGATAACTCGATAATCAGAAATTACCACAATTATAAAGCAAGAAACTTAAAAACAGCGCTTTACAGAAAGCTCGGCGAGTACGACAAAGCGCTGGCGTGCGCCACTGAAACTTTAAAATTTGATATACTTGACTATGGCGCACGCAATGAGCTTTATCTCATATACAAAGAGCTTGGCAAAAAGCAGCCGGCTGATGATACGCTTTCAGAGCTTTTAAAAATAATGAGAGGTTGCGAGAACAACTACATAGAGCTGTCGCTTGACTATGCCGATGTCGGTATGTATGATGAGACCGCTTGCGTTTTGCAAAGGCTGCTTGAAGAATATAGCGTTAACAGCGTAAGCGTAAATCCTATGGCCTACTACTATCTTGGATGGTATTATGAAAAGAGCGGGGACAGCGGTTGTGCTCAGGAATACTACAAAAAAGGCGCTGCGGCAAAGCCTGACTTCTGCTTCCCGAACAAACTATCTGATATAATCGTTTTGGAAAGCGCTATCAAGTCAAATCCATCTGATGCAAAAGCTTATTGTTACCTCGGCAACCTGTGGTATGATAAAAAGCAGTATTCAGAAGCAATAAAGTGCTGGGAAAAATCAAAAGACATCGACGACACATTCCCAACAGTTCACAGAAACTTATCTCTTGCGTATTACAACAAGCTGAAGGATACCAAGGCAGCCATGTCGGCGCTTGAGCGTGCATTTGAGCTTGACCCTTATGATTCACGGGTGTTTTTTGAGCTTGACCAGCTTTATAAAAGAATCGGCGTGAGCATAAGTGAGCGCCTATCAAGGCTTGAAAAACACAAGTATTTAGTAGAGTCAAGGGATGATTTGTATATTGAATATATTACGCTACTAAATCTCACAGGGGACTTTGAAAAAGCTTACTCTCTCATTATGAAAAGAAAATTCCATCCGTGGGAGGGCGGCGAAGGCAAAGTAACAAAGCAGTACGTTTTATCGCTAATAGAAATCGGCAAAAAGCATCTTCGCAGCAAAAACTACGCCTGTGCCCTTGATGTGCTGACAAGAGCGGTCATTTATCCCCCAAATCTTGGTGAAGGCAAGCTCTCCGGAGCCCAGGAAAACGATCTGAACTTCTATATCGGGTGCGCATATGAGGGCTTAGGGGAAAACGAAAAAGCAAGAGAATGCTTCGGGAAAGCGTCATCTGGACTTGACGAGCCTGGGAACGTCATGTTTTATAACGACGTGCCGCCAGAGATGATTTTCTATCAGGGGTTAGCGCATATAAATCTTGGTGAGTTGGAGAAGGCAAAGGAAAAGTTTAATAAACTAATAAACTACGGCGAAAATCATCTTCATGACAACGTAACAATCGATTATTTTGCCGTATCCTTGCCCGATTTTCTCATTTTCGATGATGACTTAAACAAAAGAAATGAAGTGCTTTGCCGTTATCTTCTTGGCCTTGGCTATATGGGTCTCGGAAATCTCAGCCGCGCAAAAGAAGAGTTTGAGCGGGTGCTTACTTTAGACGCAAGCCATATAGGAGTTTTCATTCACAGCAAAATGATAAAAGATAATACATTCAATCCATACGTATAAAATGTTTGACGAGATGTTTTTTAATTTAGTAACCTTAAACAAAAATTAAACGTACAAAACTACTCATCCCATCGCAGAGAGCAAAAATCAAAAAAGCAAGCATTTTCAAATTGTTTGACTCAGACTGAAGACAAAGTCCACCGAATTGGTGGATTTTGTTGTTTTTTGGGGAGGATGTAATAGAATAGAGAAGAAAGAGCGTATACAAAGGATAAGTAAGGTAAGTTAAGTAGAG
>JAAYLD010000091.1 GCA_012522015.1 Clostridiales bacterium | reverse complement strand
GCACGCCTGATAAGGCGCAGATGGCGCCATCTGATGTTGATTATATCCTGATCATCTTCAATGAGAACGCGAAGATCCGTCTTTTTCATTGTTCTTTATGCCTGTCCGTTTTTATCGCAAAGCGGATTCTTCCGCTTTTGCGGATGATATCAGCCATAAAAGCTGATGCAGAAGGGGTGACCTACGGGATCTATGAAAATTGTGTAGTCATCCGAATACTGAACGGGACAAATTGTCGCCCCGCAAGCGACGGCATGTTTTCTCACCGCCTCTTTATCGGACGGAGATGCTGCAAAATCAAGATGTACCATCTGCTGTTGTTTGCCCGGCTCATTTGGCCATACCGGCGGTACATAATCGTCAATTTGTTGAAATAATAGATAAAAATCACCGGTTGGTGGCAAAACTGCAAGCCATTCAGCGTCAAAACGCCGTTTTTCCCATCCAAGGAGTGCTGCGTAAAAGTCAGCGAGTGCCTCCTGATCGGGGCAATCAAGCGTAACAGATGCAAATTTTATCTTCGGTGCTGACATATAATACCCCTCGCTTCATGCTGTTCTACATTTTTATAATTTAGCGCTTAGGTATGCGTATGTGATACATCTTTTTCTCTTGACCTGTGTCTTTATCCTTGTTTTCATTTTTGCCGGACGGCCAACTGAGCTGCTCACGCTCATATTTTTCGTAAGCAAGGATTATTTTTTGCACAAGTTTATGACGTACGACGTCGCGTTCCGTAAATTGATGTATAGCAATATCATCAATGCCGGAGAGAATGCGAATGGCAGAAGCAAGTCCGCTTTTTTTGCCTGCGGGCAAATCAGTCTGCGTAAGGTCGCCTGTAACAATCGCTTTTGAATTAAATCCAAGCCGTGTGAGGAACATTTTCATCTGTTCCGGCGTCGTATTTTGTGCTTCGTCAAGTATTATAAAGGAGTCGTCAAGCGTGCGCCCTCGCATATAAGCGAGCGGGGCAACCTCAATTGTCTGCCGCTCGACGTTTTTTTCGTAGCTTTCACGGCCAAGCATCTCATATAGCGCGTCATGAAGCGGTCGCAGATACGGATTGATTTTATTATACAAATCGCCCGGCAAAAAACCGAGCTTTTCGCCCGCCTCAACCGCAGGGCGCGTCAGTATTATGCGCTGCACTTCTTTGTCGCGCAGAGCCTTTACAGCCATTGCAACAGCAAGAAACGTCTTGCCTGTACCTGCTGGTCCGACGCCAAACACAACTGTATTTTTTCTAATTAATTCTATATATCTCTTCTGCCCGAGTGTTTTCGGTTTGATCGGACGGCCTCGTGTTGTAACGCATACACAATCGTCAAGCGATTCAAGCTCAGACGCGCGGCCGTCGCGTATCATGCCGATAACATAATCGACTGTCTGCTCGGCAAGAGTTTCATTATACTCTGTCATATTGCGCAGATATTCTACTGCATCAGCGGCAAGTTTTGTCTCCTCCTCGCCGCCTGATATTACAATTGTATCACCTGGTTCACCCAGCGATTGCCTGTTATGCAGTTTCACGCCGAATGCAGACTCAAGTTTTTTCAGGTTTGTATCGAAGTTCCCGAAAATTAAGCTTGTTACTTCACTTGATTTTGTTTTAATGATTCGTTCTGTCATTTTACTTCCGTTTTGAAGTTGTATTAAAAATAATTATAACAATAGTATTGTTATGCTGTCGCGTTGTGTATCAGTTTATATCAAACTCAACGGTGCGCGCAATATTGGCTATACAGCGTATTTTTACGTGAATTTCGTAAGCGTTGCCTTTTTCATTCATTCCACCATTTGTTTCATATGCCAAAATAATGGCGTCGGCACAAGCCTCAATAAATTTTCGTCTGTATTCTGCATAAGCCTCCGCTGCAGCCTCTTCTTCGGTCAGCGATTCCGTAACCGTTTCAGTACGGATATATTTTTCAGTAATAATATTGATCGGAATCGTTACTTCCCTAAAAAATGAGAGCTGCTTATTCATTGTTATTTTATCATAAAACATATCATCAATTCCACCCTTTCCAACAAAAAATATTTCCCGTCCAAATATGCTAATCCCATATCGTGTAACTGTGTCATTTGTCCTGACGGTAACATCCCGATGAAGTGGAATTGAAATAAATATTTCACGATTTATCTCAGCATAAACTTCACCCTTTGCTCTAACAAACTGCGTTTCGGCTTTTTCATAATCAACAACACCTGAAATGAGAAGCTGCCCCTCCTTAACCTCATCTCCAATTTTAACAGCTGCGCGCCCCCTGAACACAGATACCTGCGTTATCTTCCCGCCGGTGGCAGCGATGACATTAGCAGGCTCCTTACTCTCCTCGGCGCCGCCCGGTTTGTACTCTCGCACCTCGACATATGCAACACTTCCTTTAACATTAACTGAAATCCATGCTATATTCGGTGAATCCCTAAGCACCCTGTTATGAAGCTTATCAAAGTCTACGCCTTTTATATATGTGCCAAGCCTAAACCCTTGGGCCTCCAGTTGCTCTAAGACTTCATCGTATGTAAGCGTTTCATTGCCCGAAACTTTTATCTCCCAAACAAACCAGTCGGAAATAAAAACAGCTATAAAAAAGATAACAGCACCAACGATTAAACCTGTCCTTTTTCCGTACCTGCGCCAAAGCTGAGGTATACCCCGCTCGCACAAAACTTTATACTCTGCGCCAAGTTCATCACATGCAAAAGAAAAAGCATCAATATCGCGCCGTTTTATTGTAAATACACGCGCGCCCTGACGTCGCTTTTTTATAATGGAGGGAATGCGCGCGCCGCTTGCCGCCCGTGTAATTAAAAGCGCATTCTCCGCGTCGGCATAAATTTTAAAATAGCCAATTAAATATAAATATAATAGATTCATTCAGGCCCGGTGCCCCCTCCTAATACGACTGAGTGAATATCTCCACGAAGTGTTATTTCGCTGTCCGTATAATAAACAATATCAAGATTAACTCCCTCGATTGTAACAGAGCCACCTTTTGCTTTTACTGTCACACGATTGCCTGTATAATCTGTGATACCTTCGCAGCCGCGGATGCAAAGCTGGCAACCCTCTGATATTCCAATGAAAAAACCTCCCGTTATATCGTCCAGCGGCACTTCAAGCGCGTCGCTTAAATACTTGGAAAGAGTGAATTTTTTTTTGCGTTTACCCATCAGAGAATACCGCCCTATTCTTTTTTCATATAAATAAGCGAGCCATTCATCCCGGCCTTCGTAATTTATTTTATGACGGAGATAATGCTTTCATGCCGAAATACGTAATTCCAGCCGCTGTTTACCTTTCAGCGTGCGTTTTATGTTCAGCCGCTTTCCTTTTAATTCCCGATGTCGTAACCTCATCTGTCCGCTCATCACTGTCACTTTGCGCGACAAGCGTCATTCCCGCCGTATTCCCATTTTGCGTTTTATCATCGCTTTTCGTATCATTTGGGGGTGCTGATGTCGTTGACCGTTGCCTTGAGCGTTTATTTTTCAGTATGTTCGGCATTAAACGAGGTGCATCGGCACTCATTTCAGGGCTTATTTTCGGCTTTCCTGTTGGAGCAAAAACAGCTGCTGAACTTTGTGAGCGTGGAAGTATAAGCGCTGTCGAATGCTCGCGCCTTATATGCTTTTGCTGCGTCGCATCCCCTGCCTTCCCTGTTTTCACTGTGGGGAAAATCTTCTTTGGAAGCACCTCTGCCGGCGCTTTCATCTGGGGAGCGCAAGCAATTATTTCTATTTTTATCGGTATGACACTTCGCGTTTATGCTCCGCTGCCGAAAGCAAGCGAACACGAAAGTTTAAATATCACACATTGCCTGCCGAGGCGTGTATCCGTATCGCGTGCCGTCACATCGGCTATTACAAGCGCATCCGGCGTCATGCTCGCCGTTTGCGGCGCCATCACCTTTTTCGCATTGCTTGGCGCCGTCGCATCCGAATGTATCACATCCGCAGGCTTCCCTGCATGGGTTGAACTGTTAATTAAATCTGTCTT
The DNA here is from genome assembly GCA_012522015.1 of Clostridiales bacterium. Taxonomy (GTDB): domain Bacteria; phylum Bacillota; class Clostridia; order Oscillospirales; family CAG-272; genus DTU064. The sequence continues at coordinate 16,682 of JAAYLD010000091.1, read as the reverse complement.
TGAATTTTCCTCCGGGACTCGTGCGGCTGCATCAGTTTACGCATCCGGCGGTGTGTCCGCCGCAACAGCGCTCTTTTTTGCAGGATTTTCAGTCGGTTTTTCCGGGCTCTCCGTTATTTTTCAAAACTCTGCCGTCATAAGTACGGTGCAAGTTCCCGTCACGCCGCATATAATATCAAAGTTGATTTGCGGCATATTAACAGGCGCTGTCACAGCCGCCGCATCCGGCTTTTTTGTCCTGACAGCCGCTGCATCGACGACCGGCCATGGCACAAATTTACTTGCTGCAACCAGCGCTGTAATGATAGCTGTTTTTACGATTGTATTTATTTTTAAAAAAATATTTATAAATGAAGATAAATTATAATGAAATTGCATATTGCAATATACAAAAAAAAAAAATATAATAATTATATATATCATTGAGAGGATGGGATTATTTAATGAAGAAGCGCGCACGCGGCGATGATCATATTTGCAGAAACTGCGAGAACGCGCTTGAAACAGGTGATGGGAAAACGTGCTTATGCTACCGGCGTGGCGTTGTGCGGGTCAATGGTTTTTGCCGTCATTTTACATACGATCCCTTAAAACGCAAGGCAAAACCCATTCCGGATCTTCCTGAACTGGAATACGATTTAGGCTATATTTTATAACAAGTGGGAGGTGGAGACGTATGTGTTCGGACAGTAGTAGCGGCCGAAGTAGACGGTTTTACATTCAATGGGCGCATACGTCTTATAAACCCTGCAGGGGCACATAACCCTGCCGGGCTTTCACTTGCGTACAAAAAAATAGATTGTAAAACCGAATATTTCGACCGTGAACCCAACTTCACTAAAGCGCAAAATTCTAAAACGCGCATCGATTAGCGCCAAGCGCGCAAAACTAAAGGAAGGAGGATGCACGGTTTTTTATCGCGCAAAAATCAAAGATGTACGAAGTATCCACGAAGCTTAATGAAGCCTTAGATTTGTTACATGAGAAAAAATTTAGTTCGCTGAGAGTTCTTCTTAGCAGTATGGAACCTGCAGACCTTGCCGAGCTTCTAAGCTCACTGACGCCTGATAATCTTCCTGTAATGTTTCGGTTCCTACCGAAGGAGCTTGCTGCTGATACATTTGTTGAGATGGATTCAGAGTTTCAACAGCAACTGATATCTGCTTTCAGCGATAATGAGCTTACAACGCTTATAGGAGACATTTGCCTCGACGACGCAGCCGACATCGTTGACGAAATGCCGGCAAATGTAGCTCAGCGCATTCTTGCGCGAGCGTCTGCCGCGACTCGCGCTGAGATAAACGAAATTTTAAAATACCCCAAAAACAGCGCCGGCAGTATAATGACGACAGAATACGTTCGTCTACGCGCAACGATGACAGTCGCCGAAGCTTTTGATATCATACGCCGCACTGGCATAGATAAGGAAACAGTTTACACTTGTTATGTCACTGATGAAAAGCGTAAGCTTATCGGTGTTGTCTCCGCTCTCGCACTCCTTACATCTGAGCAAACAGCACTTATCGGTGATATAATGAGCAAAAGCGTCATCTCAGTTAAAACGACAGATGATAAGGAGTTTGTCGCACACCAGTTTGAAAAATACGACTTCCTTGCGCTCCCTGTTGTAGACTTAGAAGATCGGATGATCGGCATTGTAACCGTCGACGACGCCGTTGACGTTATCATTGAGGAGTACAGCGAAGACCTTTCCATCATGTCGGCAGTTACACCGACAGACAAACCATACCTAAAGCAATCTGTGTTGCGCATTTGGATTGACCGCATACCGTGGCTGTTATTGCTTATGATATCAGCGACTTTCACCAGTATAATAATTACATCTTATGAAACCGCGCTTGCCGCTCAGGTGGCATTAACAGCTTTTATTCCAATGCTAATGGATACCGGCGGTAACTCAGGCAGCCAAGCGTCCGTATCCGTAATACGCGGAATATCGTTGCGGGAGCTTGAGTTTTCAGACCTATTACAAGTTATATGGAAAGAGTTCCGCGTTTCAATTCTTTGTGGTATATCTCTGAGCATTATCGCCTTTCTCAAAATTCAGCTTATAGACAACCTTTTAATGAAAAACAACATTTCACTTGCGGTCTCGGCTGCGGTTTGCTCCACACTTGTTATCACTGTCATATTTGCAAAGTTTATAGGCAGCATTCTGCCTCTTTGCGCAAAAAAGCTAGGTTTTGATCCCGCCGTTATGGCAAGTCCCCTTGTAACGACGATTCTTGATGCCGTAGTTCTTCTTGTTTACTTTACATTCGCAGTATTTTTCCTGAAAATATAGAAAATATAAATAATAAAGCAATTACAATGTATTGTCCTATATCTGCTTTCCGGCTTCGTTTATGTCCAATCATGTAAAAACCTCCGCTTAGGTAAGGAATGCCACAGCGGAGGTTTTTATATCAAATCGCTTAGCGTTTTGTTTTATTATTCAATATCCACCCTTGACATCAACGCCACGTTTTTCACATGGGTCGAGCCGATGGAATTGCTGTTTGCGGGCTATTTTTTATAATATCGATTCAAGAGAACACGTAATTGGGTTTTTTGGCCACTTTTGAAAAATCGCCGTTTGCGGGGCGTAACAGTTTATGAGTTTTTGACCCTATTTCGCTGATTATCAATCTATGAAAACATATAAATTTCTTTTTTTACACTTTAAAATACAAGTTAAATATATTAACGTTTGATGGTAAATAATACTATTAACTTTAATTTTAACGCTTAACGTGACTTATAATCCGTTGTATTTTAAGTCACATATTTATATTATCTACTGTAGAAAAGAAAAAGAGGTGTTTTAATGAGAGATATAAAGACTTTGGTTGGAACAAGAATAAAAGAGCTTAGAAAGGAACGTGCTCTAAGCCAAGAAGATTTAGCTTATCTTGCTGGTTTAGACAGAACATATATAACTTCAGTAGAAAATGGCAAGAGAAATATTTCTATCGTTAATATTGATAAGATTTCAAATGCAATGAATATCGATTTATATCATTTCTTTAACTCGAAAATTTTTATGAAAGGAATTCCCTATGAATAAAGATTTAAATAAATTTGTTGAAGATACTGTAAAAGCACATCTTGGAGAAAAAACAGGAAGTGAAGTCTTTGAAAAATCATTTTTACTTCAATACTAGTGATAAAAACTAAATCAATTGATAGTTCTTCTAAATCGCGAGGATCATTCGCAAATCTGTATGCACTATATGTTTTAGTTGAAGATTCTATAAAAAAGGATTCTTAATAAACAAATCTTATTCTGATTATGAAGAAATGAGGTTTTCTGATGCCTTTAGCCGGCAAAGGCAGCTTCCATTTGGTGAAAAACTTCAGAATCATGCCTTGAATAATAGATGCAATAATGAGTTTAGAAAATACTATAATTCAGTGACTAACGAAGTTCCAATAATTCGTAATTTAGTTACTAAGAGATATTGGATAAATGAAAAACTTCTTAGAATTGAATGCGAAAATGGTATAGTCAATATAGCAGAAATTGTTATCGATGTAATCAACAAATATATCGAACTAAAACTAGAGGGATTCCAAAATTTCATCAACAGATTAGAAAAAATAAGAGAAACATATAAAGAACACCCTGATTCTGCAAAAAATTTATTCTCAACCTTTTAAATCCAGAAGTTGATACTCGTATATTTGAATTAGTTTCTTTTGCTATTCTTAAATATTACTTTACTATATTAGACAAACTGTTTATTTTGGTAAGAATCGGGACATAGTTAAACAATATTAACTTTTATTGTACAATACTAGTAGGAGCAACGCGAACGACGGCGGTATAGACTTTATTATTATTCCAACTGGCAGAATTTTTCAAGTTACAGAAGTTCTTGATTTAAAAAATACTTTTTAGATATACAAAAATTAAATAAGTATCCAATAACATTTGTAATAAAAACGAAATACACACAAGAAGAAGCGCGTGTTATAATTGAAAATGCAGCTAAAATTGAATATAATGATAATCCCGTAGTGCTAAAACGATATCTAGACTGTTTTGAAGAATTAATCACACTACCTACTTTAACTGACTATCTTGATATTATAATAAAAGAAAATAATATAGTGAATTTAATTGACTAGCTAATCATTCAAAGTAAAGTCGAATACAACTTATCTGACGAAGACGATTATGAATATGAATATGAACCTAGAAAAGCATAAGTGAAAAGAACGCTTATGTTTTTTCTATCTTATTCAATTAATATCTGTATATAATTACCAATGTCTTCTTCAGAAAAGTGGTCTTTCTTTGACTTGTTTTTCGTTTTTCTGCCCTTATCTTTAATTAACTGCTCACCCTTGTATGTATTTGATATACCACTTCTTCTGATACCTATTTTATAATACTCTTCATTTAAATCAATACCAATTGATTTTCCACCCAACCTTACTGCTACAGCACTTGTTGTAAAAGAACCAGAAAAAGGGTCTAATACAATATCTCCTGGATTGCTAGATGCCTTAATAATTCTTTCTAACAATGCTTCAGGCTTTTGAGTTGGATGGTTTTCATATTCATCCATTTTGTAACGAACACGCGGAATCCCCCATACATTTCCAGGAACCTTTTCATTATTATATGGTTGAGGCGGGGTTTTTCTATAATCAATTAGGTTTCTTTTCGCGCCAGTTTTCGCCTCAACTAATATATCCTGCCAATTAAATGTATAGGAGTTTTTTGCACTCTTATTCGCCATTATTATAGGTTCATATAGGGAGCCAAATTTCTTTTTTGATTGAACTCCTGAACTATCATAATACCAAATAATATCATTGATGATATTGTATTTTTTTTGCAGATAAACCGAAATGAATGGCATGTTCTGAGTGGAATTCATCAAATAAAAAGTCCCATTATCTTTAAGCACTCTAAAACATTCATCAATCCATCTATAGCACCACTCTAAATACCTTTCACGATCAGACCAATTATCACTACCATTTCCAAAATCTTTGCCCAAATTATAAGGTGGATCTGCAAAAATTAAATCAATTACTTTGTCTTTGAGTTGCTTGAGAACCTCAATGCTATCGCCTAATATTACTATAGATTCATTATTTGCTACATATTCGAAATTCATAGTATTAAAAATAGATTCCATTGCTATCACCCTCTTAATCTTAATTAAATATTATAGTTGATTTTAAGTCACTTTGCAAGCTGTAATTATAAATTAGCTTAACTCAGAAGTCTACATCCTTACTGTCTCTTCTACACCTATACAAATTGTCCATTATCTGATCTGTCAACTCAACTCTATTCATCATTAAAAAAAGATAAAATATCTTTACAACACTGCTGTACCCTCGGTCAACACCCGCACGATTTCATCCATAGCGTCGGCACACTCTAAAATTTTCGCAGCAATTTTACTACACTGTTCTTTGTTTTGCAGCGCTTCCAGCGTGATATTAAACCCGCCGCCTATGGCTTCAAGGTCCTCTCCGTTGTTGTCGTTCCACATTCTCTTCATTCTTAAATAAAGGCTGCTCACTTCCTCTAAAAAGGTCATGTCAGGGTTTAACTTCTGTGCGCGTTTTAAAAACTCATGGCAGCAGCTGCTGTTGGTGGCGAGGACGCACACATAATCAGTGTAGTCGCACCACGGGTCAAATTTATCGGCCGTCATCTCGACAAATTTCCCGTTTAAAATGTCTTGCGCCCACGAACGGAACGCCGCCGACCCGAAACAGTATTTATCTGTCTTTATACCTTGAAGCGGGATAATGTTTTTTATTGCCCGGCGGTAGATTTCGGCAAGCGGAATATTTTCTTTTTTATCTCCAACGAAAACCCATCCGCTTTTATATTCATAACCGTGCCACTGAACGGCATCAGTTGCCTTATCTATTGTAATACGCTCCGGCTCGTTGATGTCGCCGGTGAGCTGAAGCAGAGTTTTACCGTAGTCCTCATATCCGACAAACATACCTCTCATATTCCCCCCCGACGACAGGGATACCTCGATCGATGTAGACAATTAGCCTTTGCAGATACATTTCAGTGTTTTTTGTAATTCCTCGCTGGAAACAAACGTAGCGGCATAACCGCATTTAGCAAAAGTTTCTTCAACAAATCAGGCGGGATTCTCCTCAAACATATAATCGGATGCTGATTCAGCTATAAAGTTAGTATAGCTGTAGTGCTGTGTGAACAAGTCTCCGGTAATTCCGGCGAAAAACCAATAATCATAATCCTTTTCACCAAGGCACTCCATAACATATTTAGCGCAGCCGTTAAGCGAATAATTTTCTCCGTGCTCGCTTGTGACAACACGATGGACTGTAGGGATGATATTGTAACGTCATTGTGTGGCCATGATAAGTTCCCCTTTCTTTTTTATATGGAATTCATAAATATAGATTGTACGAAAATATTACATCGCCTATACTTTAGGCCGATAAGCTTCAGGCGGTAATCTATGTGGTAAAGATTTTGCTATGAAATCCGCCAGTTTCGTATTTTTCGGAACCTTCCCTTCCGAATGGACGACACCACTTTCATAAACAATTATTTAAAACAAATAACTTTTAGTAAACTTCAACTTATTTAATTAATTTTACCACCCATGAATTTTTCATATATTATACTAATATTACATGAAAACACATACCTTGCCGCTGGATTAATGGTGTATGTGGAATACTAACATGGCAGCTCACATTTAGTAATCAGCGGGAATAAATAAACCGCCGATTCATATAGAGAACTGGCGGTTTATACTATCTTTTCACATCTTTTGTAAATGGTTTGTATTTGTCAACAACCGCTTTAAACCAAGCTTGTTCACGAACTTCATTATAAAAATCATGTTCGTCGATATAATAAGTTCGCGTTTCATTTCATTGCCTTCATAACCGGAGTATACATTGGATACATCGAACACATAACCGCGCACAAGAAATGATATATGTATTGTTTTATCTGGCAACTCGTCATATTTCTTTGCGTGTTCGAGTCCGCGATCAAGGTATTCGGCAGCCTTTTCGTAATCTTTCAGTTCAATATAACGATTGACTATCCAAATGTATAACTCACATAAATGGTAATAACAAAAGCCGCAATCTCCCTCGTCGTAAATTAAATTTATCAGGTCAACAGCTTTTTGGAATATTTTTATACGTTCCCTCCGGTGGCTGCTTTGAATATAAAGCACAGTTTGTTATTTTATCCAAAAGAATATCTATAAGCTCATAAATATTGGCTCTTACTTGTTTCCACCACTCCTCCGTACCTCTTTTATAACAACGTTCAATCTCATCTCCAGAAGTCATATAGTACGACGGGAATCGCTTTGAGTATTCAAGTGCTTTTTCAATATTGCCCTTTTCGCAGCATATTCCGCCAAGAATGGAAAGAGCATCATATCTGAGAGAATCGACAGGACAACTCTCAAGTATCAACTCGCAAAGAGCATTTAACTCATCTTCATGCGCGAGTATTCCTTTATGATTCAAGTTAGGATCATAAACGAGCATCCATATATATTTTTCAAGTATACGCCAATCGCCCAGGTACTTGCAGTACGCTTCCGATATAAACTCGAATGCTTCTTTCTCTTTGCCCAAATTGGATAGACGGTTATACTCGGCGATAATTGCGTCGGTTTTTTTCTTTTTCTTTGTAATATCGATACCAAGTAGTTCATCAGCCAACACATTGAAGAAATGCGCAAGCGCGGGAATCTAAGATATGTCAGGTGCTGTGAGCCCTCGTTCCCATTGAGATACGGCGCAAGCAGAAACACCTAAAAATATAGCAAGTTGTTCCTGCGTGATATTGCGCTCTCGACGCAGCTTTCTGATTACAGAACCAATTTCCATATACGTTGCTCCTAATAAAATACTCAGAAGCGCTTCTGTAATTTAATTATAAAATTATTCCCTTTTGGAATCTATATAGCAGATTACTTTTTTTATTAAAGCAATGCTTTATTTATGATATCTTACAGTACATACATTTTTGCGATTTTTATATATGTCCCCCTGTCCCCACTATTCTTTTCTCTTACTTTCCAACATCAGTTGTAACCCTACAAACGTAAACATCTGCTACCCTTTTGAGACGTTGATAAAACTATATACTCAATGATATAATAACATAAATATTTCTTTGATAAAAACACGGGGAAACATATGGATTTTATAAATAAAACTGTTGTTGTGACAGGCGGTGCTTCGGGAATCGGTAAAACAATCTGTGGCGGATTCAGAAAAAACGGGGCCAATGTTTGCATAATTGATCTTCGGGAAAACGATTATTTTGTCGGAGACATTGCAGACGAGGGTACTCTTCGTGCATTTGCGGAAAAAGTTATCAGTGATTACGGAAGTATCGATTATCTTATCAATAACGCAATGCTTTCTAAAGGCGGGATTATGAACTGCTCTTATGATGACTTTAATTATGTCTTAAGAGTAGGTGTCACCGCTCCCTTTATGCTCTCAAAGCTTTTTCTAAATCATTTTAATAAAGGGGCGTGCATTGTAAATATATCGTCAACCAGAGCACGGATGAGTCAGCCCAATACCGAAAGCTATACCGCAGCAAAAGGAGCCATATCAGCTCTCACTCATTCCCTGGCGATTTCGCTTGCCGGTAAAGTACGCGTCAACTCAATTTCCCCCGGCTGGATTGATACCGATTTCAAAGCTTATGAGGGGCCGGACGCCGACCAACATCCCGTTAGACGAGTTGGGAATCCTTTTGATATTGCCAATATGGTGCTTTACCTTTGCAGCGATAAAGCAGGTTTCATCACCGGACAAGACTTCTGCATCGACGGTGGCATGACAAAACAAATGATATATCATGACAACTACGGCTGGACATTTACAAGTTAAAGTAAGTTTTTTGCTTAATTTAAAAGCACCCTGTTCGGTAGAAAGCTAACCAAACAGGGTGTTATATTATTATCATTTTTTATATATGAGATTAAATAAAACTTTTTGTACTTTATTGATATATAAGATAAGTACATTTTTTAGAACTTATGTTGACTATATTAATGATGAGCTGTACCGGTCGATACAATCTCTTATGTCTCAATCTTATCAGGCCTGTCTCCTATCTATTTGTGGGGTTAGGCTTTAAGGATAGGATGAAGCCCGTCTATTAGCCAAACACGCCATGCACTCATTATCAACAGCTTTCGCGGTTTAAACGATTATTGTTATTGGGTGTCTGGCTGGTAGCTGTTTAACAACCGAGGCAATTTATACACTATTTTAAACTTGACTCTCTTACAACCGCTAGATACAATTTATAATAAAGAATAATGAAGAAATGTATTTTAGTTCTTATATAATTGTTGATGGTGTAAAGAAAAGTTATTTATTATTTCAATTATAAATACTATTATCATAAACTGTAATTCGTCCTATGCTAACATCGCCATTATTTGGTAATTAATTGGTATTGGTGGATTTGACAGTACAGAGAACAAATGAAGGATTGCAGGCAGCAAGAGCAAGAGGTAGAAAAGGATGTAGACCACCTAAAGATAAAAAAGTACTCGATAAGGTATTAAAATTATATGACCCACAAAGTCATAGTGTTTCCGAAACATGTTCTCTTTGTGGAGTGTCGCAAGGAATATTGTATAAAGCTATTAATCAGAGAAAAGGAGCGTAGTGAGTTAAGCGTGAATTAGAATTTAGGTGTCAAAAATATAATACAGTTTGGTATGCCTCCAGAAAGGATATAAGAGAAAGTAAAAGAATGAAGAAAGATATTAATATCGCTAAAATTAATAGATTCGGGCTGCATACACCTAGAACCTGTTTAAGACTAACAGAGCAAATAGCACAGATGCAAGTTGCATATAAAGATCCAAAAAGATGTCCGGCTTGTGGTTCTCGTCAAGTTATAAGAACAAATTAGTGATAAAACACATGTATGGTTACAATGCACATTGGACAGCGGAAGAAAAAAGTAGCAGAAATAGGGCGCATAAAGGTAAAATTAAGTTGCCACAAAATTTTACCGAAAAGAAGTGCCTATTTCCCGCATGAATATAATAAATAACACAATATAATAATGTATAATCAATCCATAATTAATATTGTAGAAAAATAGAGATTCGAGGTTTCTAAGAAATATAAATTTGAATATGCAAATAAGTTATCGCAACTTGTAAAAAAAAGCATACAACGTTTTAAAATTTTAGCAATCATGGGCGTCAGGCATAGGCTTATCAAACCATATACGCCTCGTCATAACGGAAAAGTAAAGCGAAGTCACCGTGAGGACCAGAAAAGTTTCTATTAAGATACTGAGCATATACACAAAAACAACAATTTATAATAAAAAAGCTGTCTTTCTTTATGAATTTAAAGAAAAGACAGCTTTTTGTGTATTACTGTGCTTCTATGTTAGTTATTACAGTATCGTATTCATCCCAAACAGGAAAATACTCAATGATTCTTGACCAACGCCATTTGCCATCAGACTCTTTTTCGATAATGTAATAATATACTGTTTTCTCATCAGACGGAACAAGTTTGCTGCTGCCATCATCATTATCGGCATATTTATAGACCGTTCTTGTTTCTTTAAACACTATAATTCCTTCATCAATCAACATTGAATACACTGGGTCCCATTCATGATTTGAAATGCCTCTTCCACCCAAAATTCTGAAGCAATAGCCACCTGCATTTACTGTGGATTTCATTATATCGCGATACACATTATGAGCGAAATGTAGCCTTGCATAAGCTTCATATTCATCATATGTTTCAATGTCACCATATCTGGCCATTGAGTATATTCCAGTTAAGCTTTTATCATTTTCATTAATATGCCGTACCCTAGGATAAGCTGCATTTTCGTAATAAGTAGGTTCATAGGCATTACACCACTTAAACCTGACTGCGCATGTGTACTGGAAATTTATAATTTTTAACAACTCATTTTACCCTTTGCCGGACTTCAAATACTCATTGACAAGCGCAGTTATTTCAACACTTTGATCCGGAGCTGTGAATTTTCGCCCTATCTCATCGTTGTTTTTAACAAGTTTTGATTCATCGATATCTGGGTCGTAATTTTTCGGCATATCACCGTTATATAAATCAATGAATTTAATACTATGTTGAACGGCTTAATCATAAACAAACGTGTTGCTTGAACCTACAATATAATCCACAGACTCTGAGTTTAATGTTATATTATCATCTATACCCGTAACCGGAATACCGTTTATATCAGGCTTAATTATATATGTTGAACTGTTTTTATCTAAATCAATAACGACAGCATGATCTGCATACACAGCATGAGTTGCATTTTCTTCTGTTATAGTTTGATATTCATTTTTTAGTTCTTCAGTATCAACTTCTGTTGTATTATCAACATCTAATGTAGTGTTTGTTTCTGCTTCTGAATCAGTTATAGTATCAGATGGTGTGTCATTGTTTTCATTATTAATAGAAGTACAACCCGTGGATGCTATTATCAAAGTGAATACTAATATAAAGGCGATTATTCTTCTTGATATTACAAAACTATTGACACTCATTTTGTACCTCATAGTCTCAATTGACTCCGGAATATTTATTTTACCCTAACTTTCCGTTTCCTTATTGATGTTACAACAACTGCACCAGAAACGGCAGCCATACAGACTAAACCTGTAGTACCAAAGCCGGTTTGAGTGGATTCATACACATATCGAGAGAATTCTTGTGTTTCAATTGTTATGAATGAGAGTTCATATGACAAATACTCATCAACGCCTTCCGGGCATTCATAATATAACCATATACTTATCCTTCGACGATTCGGTATAATATCAACTTTTTTTCATAGCCCATTGATATAAAATCTGGTGAAAATGTATGAATGAATTTTAAAGACTCCGCACCTTCAGCCCAATCCATACGGGTTTCATCAGAATCTTCGAAATATTTATATCGTCCCCCTTCATTAAATAATACTATATAGTTAGTACGGTCAAAGCTGCGTAAATGTTTATGATACCAATCGACAATTTCCTCATTTGTAAATGTATATCCGCACGTTTTATAAAAATCACCAAGCCTTCTTATTTTTCCAACTATATCTCCTAAAAGGCCTATAGCATTATCTATATACGCTTTATTAATCTGTAAATATGTATCTTCATATTCACCTTTTAGCTTAAATAACATTATATCATAACAACCTAATTCTGGCGGATCAGTGTTTGGTTTCTCGTAATGAAAAGATGATCGCAGATACCCAGGGCTTTCTATATATATATAAATAAAATCATCGATACTCACATCCGGAAACATTGTAATTATTTTTTCAACATTCCAAGTGTTTAACTCATATTCTTCACAAAGTTTGACAAATTCATCAAGAAGTGCGCTTCCTTTATCACTTGCAATATCGCTTTCCAGAAGATTTATATAGCCATCTTCAGCTTGAATAAAAGGCACGAAAAAAGTGATGCTTAAAAAGCAAGCTAAAAAAGAAGGCGCATATATTTTTCATAAGTTTTTCTCCTTATTGATTAATGAATTAAATCGGGCGACACTGTTATTATACGACAATTATAACTGTTATTTGATAGTTCACTTTATTAGACGTTGATATATGGAAAAAGTTTCTGGTGAAAAAAATTCACTTTCCTCATATTAAAAAGAGCCTCCGGCGTCAGTCACATGACAGCGGAAGCCCCTGATTAAATATTGGCCGCATTTCAAGCGTTAAAGCTGAGATGATATGACAATTCCCTGCTGGAGAAGCAAACACGGATACCTTTGATATGTTTATGAAAACTATCAAGGTATCCGTAAATTAGTTTGTAAAAACAGCTGACTTGCAGAAATTAGCTAAAAACAAACTCGACAAATCTTTGTATTATTGCCGCGACCTCAGCGCGGGTAGCGGATTCCTTCGGAGCAAATATACCGCCGCCTGTGCCGAGGAAAATCTCGCGTTCGGCCACAAAGTCTATATATCCTTCTGCCCAGTGTCCGGAGATGTCGGTAAGGTTCTTTTTATTTTGCATTACTGATACGACTACGTCTTTACGGACTACATACTTTCCTTTTGCTGCAAAACCAACAAACACCTTGTTGCCGTCAGAATCAAGGTAATACGGCACACCGGCTGTTTCGTCATAGTCCCCGGAATATCTGACTACCAGCGCGAAAGGCGAGAACTCCGTTGCCTCAAATACAATTTACCATACACCGTTTTTCTGCTCAAGCCTTGAGGGGAGAATTGTCACAACACCATCTTCAGACTTATGAACGACAAAGATGCGTTCCTCAACATCTAAGAGGTTTACTGGTATCGGTAACCAAATGGTCACTGAATAGCCCGGCGCCGGATTCGTTTTCTGATCTGTGCCTTTTATGTATAACGAGATATCAAACGGGTATGCCTCATCGCCAAATGTAAAGCCGAAGGATGCTTTGTCTTCCTGTGTATTGGTTATCCTTACTTCGACCGAAGAATCAAAAGCTTTATACACATCGTCACTGACTTTGATTTGCCCTCTGCTCCCTTTAAACAAATCGCTTGTGACTTCAGTAACGGTGATAGTTACAGGCTGTATCGGGTCGTCTTCACTGATCCATTTGGCATAGAGGGTATGTCCCTGGGTAACAGTTACATTCGTTGAACTAATAATTTCTTCGCCGGTGTAATCCGGAGAACTATACCATCCTGCGAGGATATAGCCATCCCTTGTTGGTACAGGGAGCGATCCATAGACTGAATCAAACAGAAGTATACCCTTGTTTTGTTGGCTGGGAAGGCTTAGTAGTCTATGGCCAAATGTGACATTCTGTGAATCTACATTGGAACCGCCGTTGCTGTCAAACTCAACAGTGTATTGCAGCCAAGGTGCCGTATTGTAATGAACGCCATTGCTTACATATGTAGGCGTTGTCCAGCCCGCTGTTTCGGTTAAATAGTAAAATGTTAGTTCGTCTGATTTATTCCAAAAAGCATCACTCGAAATTTCAGGAGCGTTACCTCTAAAGTAAACGGAAGTAAGTCCAGAACAATTATAAAATAACACCGCTGTCAATATATATAATTCCGCTTGGCATTATAATTGACTTTAGGTTAGAACAATTTGAGAACGCAGACTCGCCTATATTTATTAAGCTTTCCGGCAAAGATATTGATTCAAGACTGTCGCAGTTGGAAAACGCACCATTACCTATACTTATCAATGTGCTTGGTAAAGAAACGCTCTTAAGGTTGCCACAGCGTTAGAGCGCATAATTACCTATACTTTTCAAGCCTTCTGGCAAAGATATTGATTCGAGACTTGACCTGTCAGCAAACTCAAAATCACCGATTGCTGTTACAGTATAACCGTTAATCTCAGACGGTACAATTATATCTCTCTCTAAAGTTGAACACCCGGTTATTGTGCAGGTACTTGTCACTGTTTACCGTATAGGTCCACGTAATGTCGTTTTCATCGGTATATTCTTCATCTGCCATAACAAATGTAGGAAGTAAAAGAACGAACGCCGCGGTAATAATAAAAACAAAAATAAATTTTGCAAATTTTGTTTTCATAAAACATTAGGCGTAAATACTCAATTCCTATACAACAATGAAAATTGGGTATTCACCCTTCCTCCTCCTCACATTAATGGTATTCAGACTTTTGAATTAACAAAAAGCTGGAGCACATTACGTAATACTGTTATTGGATTTTTTCACATACAAAAGTCTTTTTATAAATAATTAATTAATATACCATATTCATGAAATATGTCAAGTTGTATCAATTTAGAATTTTTATATATAGTTTTTTATAAATGTAAGGCAGTACATTTTAGGTAGACCGGCAAAAGAATAGGGTAGGTATAGTTCACATCGCTTAAAATGGATTCACAACAGTCTTTTGTTTTTGCAGCATTCGCATTGGCTATTTACAAAAGAAATATACGTTCTTATCTGCATCTGCATAACAGCCTCTGCGTCACAATATCAAAGTATATTCCCATACCATCTGTTTTCGCAATATGAATTACATTCTGTCGCAGTGCACTTCTTTATCTATTCCTTTTCCACAACAATCAAAGGAATAATCATCTCGTCTTCAGTAACCCCGCATGAAAATTAACATATCTCTTTTTCTTTTCTTTTGAATTGAAAATAGACAGGTCATCTATTGCAACTGCTAAATAGTCTCCCAGCATGTCGCGGAAGTCTTTATGCTCTTTTCCACAACCGTATAATTTCATTTCAAGCACTTTTTCTTTCGACAAAAGTAGAAATTCATCACCGAATTTTTTTGTGAATTCCCTCACAAAATCGTCTCTTTTATCTTCCTTCACAAACAAATTCACAGCTCTCGGTTCAATAGTAGGAATCCTTTTTAAGCACTTTATAATCTTTGGGAAGTCCTTAATATATACGCCTTTTGTAATAATATGACCGTGGTCAGCAGTTTTATGACAAGAGTGTCTTTTAGTTCGGTTGTGAGACTTTTAATCCTTCTTTCAAGCGATAGAATCACCCGTTTTGATTCGTCACTATAACATCCGGTTAGGTACATAGTATTGTCGGGTTCATCACAGTAACAATATATATACTTTTGTCCTGACTCCTCGCAATATTTTTTTATAAGTTCACAGCTTTCATCAAATGTTCCCGGATTAGGTGGAACAAATGGTGAAATACAATATGCTTTTCTCCCGGCTGAATTGATCCTATCAATCACACTAACATAACCGCAGTATTTCCAAGCAACACTTTCATCAGCCACCTTCTCGCCTGTCTCGGTATCCGTATTAAGAAATACTGCTACATTCCTGTCTATCTGTGGGAAGTAGCAGTCCCATCCAAGCCATCCATGTTCGCAGGGAGTAAGTCCATTATTAATTGAAGTTGTTGCCGCTGCTGTTTGTAGATGGAAAGGTCGAGACATATGTTCCAGCTAAGTGTGTGTTAAAAAAGCCATTTTTCTCAAGATTATGCTCAATCACACACTTCCCCATTCCATCCAGAAGTATAACCACTACATTCTTATAATCTTTCTCAAGATACCTATCAAGTAGTTTAAGAGTTTCGCCATTTGTCGGCAGCCCCCATTTCGCCTCATGAGCTAACGAAAAAATCGAGGGTAAGGTTTGGCGTGTAATTTGTACAGAGGTGGAGGTGCCATCGATGCAGGAAAAATTCCGCGTGACAAACATTGCACGGGATGAGGATACGGGGAATGTTGTCCTCCGCGTTATCTCTGACGATAAGCCATCGGACTCTTGTGAAAACATCCCACCAAGCCTTGAGGACTATTACCTCTACGTCTTTGGTGACATCGTAAGCGTGTGATCACTTATTGCCATCTCAAAGTTTGCATCCTTATTCTTTGAGTGTCATACCTTCTCCTATCAGTTTTAATATTTGTTTCTTTGATGCGTCTTTTTTCTTATGGCATACAAAAAAACCTTCTATGGTACTTTCTGATTCTACCATAGAAGGTTCTTTTTTTATAATTATCTGTTTTTTCGTGCTTATTGTGCATAAGAAAGGTATTTTATCTTTGAACAAACCGAAAAGAGAAGGGTGTGAGACATAACAGAACGGATTCGAAAGAACTAAAGCAGTTCAAGCCCTCGGTCAATTAGTATCGGTAAGCTGCACAACATTACTGAGCTTCCACCTC
>JAAYLD010000090.1 GCA_012522015.1 Clostridiales bacterium | reverse complement strand
TTATGTTTACTTTGCTTTCTTCTCTATCAGCTCTTTTATTATTGGAGCCGCTGCTTCTGCCCATGCCTTGCCAAGAAGACGTGCGCCGTCTGGCGTCGGGTGTACACCATCTGCTGCCCAGTGAGTCGGGGGAGCTTTAACAGATGCGGCGGCGAAAAGCCCGTCAGCCGGTACATAAGCATCAGCAAAGCGGCGAGCAATAGCACGCGTGACACCGATTTTGTTATTTACATCCGGACGGAAAGCTGTCTCCTTATCAGGTACATAAAGAAGAAACTCTTCAATGATGATAATTTTTGCGTCGGTTTTATCTTTTACTTCGCCTAACATACAGGCGTACATATTGCCCCACTCGTTGTCGGGAACAAACTCGCGCTTTTGGTCAACACGATGCCATGTATCGTTGATTCCGATTAGCACAGACACAATATCCGGCGACAAATCTATGCAGTCACGCTGCCAGCGCGCTTCAAGCTGCCACAGCTCATCGCCACCGATACCAAGGTTGAGAAAATCAAACTCAACATCAGGGAAGGCACGGCGGACATACTCTGCCGCATAAAGCGGATAACTTGCTTCGCCACCTAGATGGCGTGGGTTTTGCCTGTCTCGTCCCGCGTCAGTTATACTGTCGCCTTGAAAAAGAATCTTAATCAACTCGTGAATCCCTTCGATATTATTAAATTTATACATTAAAGCGGAATAAAACTACATCTCCGTCAGCCATAACATAGTTTTTTCCTTCGCTGCGAACAAGGCCTCGCTCTTTTGCAGCAGCCATACTTCCGCATTCGCGCAACACATCAAATGGAACTACTTCCGCACGTATAAAGCCACGCTCAAAGTCGCTGTGTATTTTTTCTGCGGCTTCTGGAGCTTTTGTACCGCGCTTAACTGTCCATGCGCGAACTTCTTTCGGCCCGACTGTTAAAAAGCTGATCAAACCAAGCGTAGAATAGCTTAATTTTATAAGTCTATCAAGGGCGCTTTCTTTAAGCCCGAGGTCTTCGATGAAAGCTTTTCTATCCTGTGGGTCAAGTGTAGCAATTTCAGCCTCAATACTCGCACAAATGGGTATAACTTCAGCTTTCTCGGCCTCTGCTACTTTCTTTAAGGCAAGGTAGCCGGGGTTATTATATCCACCGCCAACTTCATCCTCTCCGATGTTAGCCGCGTATATAACAGGTTTTGCGGTAAGAAGATGTAATATTGAAAGTGCGTTTGCTTTCGTCTCCTCAGCAGTAAAAGTGCGTGCCGGTTTCCCGTCGGACAGCCAACGTACAAGCTTCTCAAGCTCAGCAGCGTCAGCCTCAAGCGATTTATCGCCCTTTGCTGCTTTTTTTATTCTTTTGAGCGCCCGTTCTACTGTTTCTATATCCGCAAGGCAAAGTTCTATGTTAATTGTATTAATGTCGCGTATCGGATCAACATTGCCCTCGACGTGGATTATCTTGTCGTCACAAAAGCAACGGACAACGTGTATTATTGCGTCGCACTCACGTATGTGAGACAAAAATTTGTTTCCAAGTCCCTCGCCATGGGACGCACCGCGGACAAGACCGGCTATGTCAACAAATTCAATAACAGCGGGCGTGCAAAGCGCGGGATTGTATAGTGAAGCAAGATAGTCAAGCCGTTCGTCCGGAACGGCGACAACGCCTATATTTGGTTCTATTGTACAAAAAGGATAATTTGCTGACTCGGCGCGGGATGATGTAAGCGCACAAAATAGCGTGCTTTTCCCGACATTTGGCAGGCCTACAATTCCGAGTTTCATTCTAATGTGGACCTTTCAACGAAATATGAACGTTTATGTATAAACATTTCACAAAAAACATAATTGGCATATTGCGCCGTCAGATAGTTATTATATAATAAAATAGTATTATTCGCAAGCATAATTTAGTGAATAGATGTCAATATTCACTGTGTATATGCAAATACTTTGCAAAAATAAATATTATGGTTTACAAAGCGGAATTATTATGTTATCATTTAATTAATAAAAATATAAAAATTCCGCCCTTATATAATAAAAAACGTTACGAAAGGGAAAGGACATACCAATGGGAACAAAAATTCTTGTTGTTGACGACGATGTCAATATTTGTGATCTATTACGCTTATATTTTGAAAACGAGGGCTATGAAGTTAAAACAGCAAACGACGGGGTTGAAGGGATCAGCTATTTCAAGATATACGAACCTGATCTTGTACTGCTTGATATAATGCTACCCAAAAAAGACGGCTGGCAGGTCTGTCGTGAGATGCGCGAAATATCAAGCAAACCCGTTATTATGGTAACAGCGAAGGGCGAAGTATTTGACAAGGTACTTGGCCTGGAGCTGGGCGCCGATGACTTTGTTGTTAAGCCCTTTGATATGAAGGAACTGTCTGCACGTGTAAAAGCTGTTCTGCGCCGCTATTCTGCTCATGACTGTACATCAGACGAAGAAGTTATTAAATTCGATAACATTGAAATAAGCCTTCAGAAGTATGAGCTTAAGCTGAAAGGCAAGGCTGTTGACATCCCGCCTAAGGAACTTGAGCTTCTATACTTCTTCGCATCGAATTTTAACCGCGTCTTTACGAGAGACCAGCTTCTTGACAAGGTATGGGGCTTTGATTATCTTGGTGACTCTCGTACTGTTGACGTCCATGTAAAGCGACTGCGTGAAAAACTTGAGGGTGTTTCTGATAAATGGACGCTCAAGACAGTCTGGGGTGTCGGATATAAGTTTGAGGTATTCCAGTAATATATCATTAATACAAAACGGGCGTGCGAGCATATCGCGCGCCCGTTATGAAATGATAGGGGTGCGCGATGTTTCGAAGCGTATTTACAAAATATGTAACTGTATTTATGCTGATTATTATAATCAGCTTTATAATACAGCTTTCTATTATATCATCACTCATCGGCAACTACTCGGATAACGCAAAAAACCTTGAAATAACGCGCGCAGCGCTTGCTTTCAGCAGTTTTATTGAAAAAATGTATAATGACAGTTCAGTTTACAACACATTCGAGAAGTTTTGTGACATGAAACCTGTTACAATGAGCAGCAGCCTTACAATAATGCTTAAATATGCTAATGATATGTCGTTTCTTGTCACAAACACCGATGGAGTTATACTATTCAATAAAGGCGACGGTATTCCACAAGACATTGACAAGAGCATCAGGGTTTCAAGTGGTATAATAAACAAAATTAAAAAAGATAGTTATTATCTATATGTGCCAAGTAAAGATGACCCGATATTCGGTAAGAATCTGCTTGTCTGCGGCGTTGCAATAAAAAAAGACAATGCTGTTGTTGGCGCCTCTTTTGCATGCTCAACAAATGCTGGTCTTGCTGACGCTGTTTTGGATTCGCTTATAAAAACCGTCATAATGTCAAGTCTATGGATAATGCTATCAGCGTTGATTGCTGTTTATTTTTTAAGCGACCGTGTTATCGGCCCGATTAAATCGATGCGGAATGCGGCAAAAAGCTTTGCAGCCGGCAATTTTGATGTGCGCGTGCCTGTTGTAGGACACGATGAGGTAGCAGAGCTTGCTTCCGCCTTTAATAATATGGCAAACTCGCTTGCCCACCTTGAGGAAATGAGGAATACATTCCTTGAGAACGTATCTCACGACCTGCGCACTCCGATGACAACAATATCTGGTTTCATCGACAGCATACTTGACGGTGCCATACCACCGTCACAGGAAAAGTATTACCTTAATATCATCAGCAACGAAGTCAAGCGCTTGTCACGCCTTGTGTCTACGCTTCTTGACATAACTCGTATGCAGGCAGGCGAGCGCAAGTTCACCAAAACCGCCTTTGATATATGCGAGATGGCAAGGCAAATACTCATCTCAATGGAATCTCATATAAACGACAAAAAACTCATAGTTGAGTTTAACTGCGACTATGAAAATATGTACGTCAACGCAGACCGCGACGCTATTCACCAGATTTTTTACAATCTTTGTGATAATGCCGTAAAATTTTCGCGTGAGGGCGGAAAGATTCGCGTGACGATAAAGTCATATGCGCGTAAAACTCATATTTATGTTTATAACGAAGGACAGGGTATCGCTGAAGCAGACCTACCGTTCATATTTGAACGCTTTTATAAAAGCGATAAGAGCCGTGGACTTGACAGAACGGGAGTGGGCCTTGGGCTTTATATTGTGAAATCAATAATTGATGCTCATGGCGAGACTATCGACGTCAATAGCGAGTACGGCAGTTACTGTGAATTCCACTTCACGCTCGAACCAGTATAATAAAAATATATAAAAAACGCTCTGTGATTACATATCACAGAGCGTTTTATTTTTTAAACTTAATGTGTTTTTATGTAACCAACTTCAGCCACGCATCTCAGCACCGCGCTGCGCTTCTTTTCTGAGCTTATCAATTGCTGACGGAATGTCGTGTTCGCTGAATACAGCCGTTCCCATAACTATTACGTTTGCACCGGCCTGTGTTGTCTTTGCGATGTTTTCAAGCCTAACACCGCCATCAATTTCAATTTTAAAATCATAAAGACCACGCCTGTCAGCTTCAGCGCGTAAAGCACGAACATTATCAAGCGTATATGGAATAAGGGATTGTCCGCCGTATCCCGGTTCAACAGTCATTACAAGCACCATATCGATAATATCAAGATATGGGAAAACGGCCTCAATCGGTGTAGCCGGCCGCAGCGAAAGCGAAGGATGAACCCCGCGCGAACGTATTTCATGTATAAGCGGGGCAGGATCTTTCATCGTTTCTATATGAAACGTAAGATAATCCGCACCTGCATCACAAAAACGCGTCGCATATTTCTCAGGATTGCTTATCATTAAATGAACGTCAAGCGGTATGCTGAAGTGATTGACAAGCGATTTGATTACCGGAAATCCAATGCTGATGTTTGGAACAAAGTGCCCGTCCATTACATCAATATGGAGTAAATCAGCACCACCTCTTTGTGCTGCTGCAACTTGTTCACCAAGCATTGTGAAATTCGCGGCAAGAATCGACGGGGAAAGAAATATCATGTTAAAACAACCTCAACGGGCAAAATAATTTTTATAGTGAAATTGTATATTTTTTTATTGTTTTAGACGCAATGTTTTTACTTGGCGGCACGGGAATTGTGAATTTGCACATAAGGGTCTTTTGTCGTCCGGTGTCATGTTGGCTGCGCACCCATATGCTAATATCGGGACCGGAAAACCCGGTCTTTTCTGTTCCAATCCGCGCGGCGTACAGGAGGAAAAGAATATTAAAACAAATGTCGTATGGGATAAAAAACAGCCATGGCGCCGCGCTTTATATACGGCGGGGGAGTGGGGCATAGTGCTTGTCACCGGGCTTCACGCTCCCCGCCGAGCTGATTTATTTGCCTTTTTCACACGTGCAGCTCTTATTACAACAAAGAATGCTTATTAATCTAAATTATAAGCTTTCAATAAGCACACGGCGTGCGCTGCAATTCCAAGCCTGGCGCCTGTAAAACCAAGGCCTTCCTCAGTTGTAGCCTTGATGTTCACATCCTGTGGCGATATTCCTGCGGCGTTCGCTATGGCAGCTCGCATATCGGTGATATAAGGGGCAATTTTTGGCGTCTCAGCAATGATTGTTGCGTCAATATTTACAATTTTATACCCAGCGCTGCTGACAAGGGAAGCCGTGCGCGAAAGAAGTATGGAGCTTGATATATCTTTAAATTCAGCGGAGCTGTCAGGGAAAATAGTTCCTATATCGGGAAGGCTGGCAGCGCCGAGGATAGCGTCTATAATTGCATGAAGCAAAACATCGGCATCGGAGTGACCTGCAAGCCCAGAGTGATCCTTAATGTGTACGCCACCAAGCCATAACGGGCGCCCATCTTCAAACCGGTGCACGTCGTAACCATGACCAACACGAAAACTCATACTTTTTTATTCATATTCCTTCTGTTTTTTGTTTTGCTTTGAGATGATGAGCTGACGAAGCTTGTCCGCTTTTTTGTTTTGCTCCACGACGATACACAAGAAAAGATTTTTCGCCGCTGCTATTTGCCTCTGCGCGTCGGCGCTCTTTTAATATTGCTTCTGCTATCGCGATGTCACAGGGATATGTGATTTTGATGTTGTCACGCCCAATATCAACTAACTTAACCTTAAAACCTATGCGCTCCGCAAGCATAGCATCGTCAGTAGCTGAAAAATCATCTTCCTTTACCGTATAAATAGCGGCTCGGTAAAGGTTTGCATAAAAAACCTGCGGTGTTCCTGCAAGCCATGTGCGACTTCGGTCAGGCGTTTCAGATATAAAACCATTTTTGTCAGCAATTTTTACTGTGTCAAGTGCCGGGGTTGCGACAGCGGCGGCGCGGTGACTGTAAGCTTCACGGCAAACGCGTTCAATTTGTTCAGGCAGTATAAGGCAACGGGCGCCATCGTGGATGGCGACATATGAAATATCAGGTGATGTCGCCTCAAAGCCGCGTAAAGCCGATTCAAACCGTGTTTCGCCACCAGAAACGACGCACTTTACCTTTTTAAAAGCATAGCGCGTGACAAGCTCGCAGCACATAGGCACATCTGGCGCTGAAGCTACGACCACAATTTCATCAATAACTGAGCAGGAATCAAAGGCAAGTATTGTCCGGGCAAGAACAGGCACGCCACATATGCGCGCAAATTGTTTGCCCCCGCCAAAGCGTTCTGCGCGACCGGCAGCAAGTATAACAGCGGCTGTTTTACCGCGTTTAATTATCACTTTATAAAGTATATCCTTAAACAACTGCACACTCCGAGTTTTTATATAAAAAATTAGTATTATTCCGCACATCTTCTTTATAAGTGTATCACAGAAATTGCAATTTGTCATTATTAAAAATAACAGCAATCAATTTTATCTATATTATCACATTTCATAAGGCAACGTGCTCAGTTGTGTTGCATTTTTTTACTTTGAAGTGATATAATTAACATAGGTGCGGTATTACTACCGCACTTAATTTTGGGAACGGACGGTGCAGCTTATTAATGAACAACACTTATGTAATAAATGGATATTCACCAAAAGGGCTTTTCGAGCGTTTTGAGGATATTTGCGCAATCCCTCATGGCTCAGGGAATGAGCGTAAAATAGCAGACTATGTTGTTAAATTTGCGTCTGAGCGGGGACACTACGCTTACCGGGATGCGTCAAATAATGTTCTTGTTCGCCGGAAAGCATCTCCCGGTTACGAGAACAGGCCGCCCGTTTTACTTCAGGGACATCTTGACATGGTATGCGAAAAGACACTGGAGTCAAATCATGATTTTACAAAGGATGGACTTAAGCTCATCGTGCGTAACGGTTATGTCTCCGCCGACGGGACGACGCTTGGTGCGGACGACGGAATTGCCGTAGCGATGATGCTTCAGCTTCTCTCCGATCCTGAGCTTTCTACGCCTGAGCTTGAGTGCCTTTTTACAACAGACGAAGAAGTTGGTATGACAGGAGCCAAAAACTTTGACTATACAAAGCTGCATTCACGCCGTATGATAAATATTGACGCTGGGGCGGAACATGTCGTCGTTTCATGCGCAGGCGGGCAGCGCACCGGTATATATACGTCATTTAAACGTATCCCATACTATGGGGATATACTTGAGCTTACCATTGGTGGCTTGGCCGGTGGCCATTCTGGCATTGACATTGATAAAGGCCGGGGAAACGCTATCCTAATTACAGCCGGAATAATAAAAAAACTGCGTGAAACACTGCCGGCATTCATAATAAAAATGGAGGGCGGGGGCAAGGAAAATGCCATTCCCCGCAACTGCACGACAACGCTTGCCGTCAATGATGCACGCGCAGCGGTAAAAGTAGTGAGCGCCGCCGCGGCGGAAGTAAAAAAGAAGCTTTCAGCAGATGATGCAGGCTTTTATATTGTAGTAAATCCGGGAGAATACTCAGGAAAAGCGCCATCGCCGCAATTAACGGACTCGCTTCTCTCATTTTTATCAAGCATAAAAAATGGCGTAATATCAATGTGCGACGATATTGATTTAGTAAAGACGTCGCAGAATTGTGCTGTCGTAAACATAGATGGCAACCGTTTGCGGATTCGTATTTTGTCTCGGTCTTCAGACAGCAGCGATCTTCTGAAAATTAGGCGTGAGCTCACGGCAACAACAAAAAAATACGGATTCCGCGTGCGTCACAGCTCCGGCTATCCAGGCTGGTTATATGAAAAAGAATCACCCCTACGCGATACCTTTGTTGATGTATATAAGAAAATGTTCGGCAAAAAGCCGCCTATTATCGGCGTACACGCAGGGCTTGAATGTGGTATTATAAAATCGTTTGTACCCGATATGGATATTGTAG
This sequence comes from Clostridiales bacterium, assembly GCA_012522015.1. Lineage (GTDB taxonomy): Bacteria > Bacillota > Clostridia > Oscillospirales > CAG-272 > DTU064. Next base: position 13,016 of record JAAYLD010000090.1, on the reverse strand, counting down.
CGACAGGGTGCGCGACATATGATGAACATACGCCCGATGAAAGGCTTGATCTTGCCTCGTGCGAGAGAATGTATGCGTTTTTGTCAAAACTCTTAGCACAGCTTTGAAAGCATATGTTATGTGCAGCATATTAACATATGCAGCATATGACATATGATAAAATAGCGGCGATGGGAAACATCCCATCGCCGCATTTTTTTTGCTTTATTTTATAAAATATCCTACACTGGTTTTATTGTCGATGGCGTAGCGTCCGGTGATTTTACGTGTCTTTTCGTTTATTGCGTGTATATGTACTATAACAGACGATGATGTGCAGCCAATGTAAGATGCAATTCTTTCAGCGGGGACAGGAGCGTCACTATAAACACATAAAAACTGTATTATAGCGCCTTCAGTCGGCGTTGGCTTAAACCTGGCTCCGTTGTAAAAGTATTCTTTCAGCTCAGTGTCGACAAGCATTCGTCCACCCCGCAGCTCAACAGTATCAAAGCCAAAGTCACGCGATATTATCGAATGAACAGTGCTTATTGCGTCCTTTCCATCACATAAGACTACAATATCTGCGTATATTCCAAGCGGGGACGGCGCTTCTGCATCCTTCCCGATAATTACAACAATACGCACGCCACTCTTTAGTGAAACGCGGCGGCATATGCATGCATCAGCATACCGACATCCGGGTGTCGCTGGCAGGATAATCAAGTCGACGTTCTCCGATGCTTTTTTTATGTCATCGGGGTTTATTATTGTTGTGAAAATATCAGAGCGTGCAAGCTTTTTATGTACCTGCTTTACAAGGGCAAAATTCGAGCCGGTGATAACAATCCTTGGATATTTCATAACTCAAACGTCACCATGCATCACTATATTTGCTGAAAGTATTTTCATAAGCGTCAATCGGTTGCGTACATATGGAGAGTATATAGCTGATATTTGCTTAAATGAGTCACCTTGCGGGAGGTCTATTTCACCCAAAGTCGTAGGCGCGCCGCAACCCTTTAATACCCGAGTGATTTCGCCGGATGACGGAAGACCGGCTAAAAGCCCCATAACGCGTTCTTCATTTTTGATAAGGCAGTCAGGTCTTATGTTATAAAGAACGGATGAGGTATATTCGTTTTGACCGCCGGGCAAGTTTTCCTTAATTATCCCGTCAGTCAGCTCGCCATAAACGCTGTAAACTTTGTTTTTATTAAATACTCGGGCGACGTCGATATCAACTCGAGGTAAATGCGATTTGCGAAGGGCCTCAAGACGCTTCAGTACAAGGATAGTGGCAAGGCCAACCTTTTCGCCGTGCAAAGCATCTGTCGGTGGATTGGCAACGTGCATTTCCCAGAAGTGAGCCATATGGTGCTCAGCGCCGGAAGCAGGACGCGAATTCCCCATCAGCTGCATCGCAAGGCCAGACAGAATAAGACAGTCTATCACGCGGCGCGGGAAGTCTTTTGAGTTGGCGCCACCCGCCTCAGATGCAGCGCTGTAAACGCCATCAATAGCGCGGCGTATAAGCAAAGCAATCTCAGGGCAGAGGTGTTCACCTATGATCAGATGCGCTATCTCCCAGTCGAAAAGAGCGGTGAATTTACCGATGATATCGCCAACACCGGACGCTGTCAGGCGAGGCGGAGCCTTTGAGTAAACGTCATCATCGGCAAACAAAGCATCCGGCGAGGCTGACGGGTATGTCAGCTTCTGTCCGTGCATCGTCATTGCCGCGACACCGGATACAAAACCATCGACACTTGCCGCCGTCGGGTACGATATAAAAGGGAACCCGTTTTCGTATGCGCAGTATCGCGTTATGTCATGAATACATCCGGAGCCGCAGGCAACGGCAACGGAAACTGAAAGTGAGTTTGATTTTATATATGATGTAAGACGGGCTGTTTCAATTTCATTTGCGCGCGCGTCGGCAACATGCGTGAAAGTGCGGCATCCGAGCGCGTCGGCTATCGGACGCGCATATTTTTCGGTGTTAGCATCGCATACAATGAGCGCGGACGCAGCATCATATCTTTCTTTGATATAATCGATAAGTTTTTGCGTAGCGCCGACGCCGACAACAATATCACTGGTTGAGAGTGAATGTTTTTTGCCGCACGAGCATCCGCTTGTAAGTTTTTTTAAATCTTCCGTCATTATTACATTATTTCTCCTGTTTTTTTATTCTGCCGTCATAATAAGTCGCACTATTTCATATACATTACGTAGAAGATTATCAATCCGGAGGGGTCTTGTATGTTTATCTACGCCGTTCGCGCTAATACTATCAAATTTTTCAGCCTTATAGGGCTTGCCGTGTTGACGATAGCGGCGCTCATAGTCTTCATCCCTAAGGCACAGCAGCCAGCGGGCGGCACAGAGGTTGCACCCGCGGACGTTGAAGTAAGAGAATCAATTAGCTTTGAAAAAGTAAAGACAAATGCAGATCGCATAGCATTTCTGCAAAGCTTTGGTTGGGAAGTTGATCCCGAGCCTGTAGAAGAGGCAAAAGTGACAATTCCTGCCGAGTTTGACCGTGTCTTCGAAAGTTATAATGCAATACAAAAACAGCAGGGACTTGATTTGTCAAAATATAAAAATAGAGATATGACTCGCTACACCTATAAAGTATTAAATTACCCAAATTATGATGGTACGGTCTATGCAAATATACTCGTTTACCGTAACAGGGTTGTAGCTGGAGACATATGCTCGGCAGATGTAAATGGTTTTATCAAAGGACTTTCCGGAAAATAAAAATATAAAAAATAGTCAGTAGAATAATTATATCAGAAAAATGCAAATAATCAACGGCGGTTTGTTTGTATGAGCGTTGATAAATCGTCAAAACGGCGGTATAATTAGTTTCGGAGGACAAATAAGTCCTCCGAAACTTTTTTACATTAGGATATAGCTATATTATAACTTTCAATTACGTCGCGACATGCCTTTTTGACCTTGAACACTTGCTTGGTGAAGAGATTGATGCCCTTGGATACAAGCGCAGGGAAACGATTGACGGGCGCGTCTTTTTTACCGGCGATGAAAACGCCGCCGCAAGATGTAACATCTGGCTTCGACATGCCGAGCGGCTTTACATTGAAGTAGGTTCATGCACAGCGGAGAGCTTTTCAGATCTCTTTGACGGCGTGGCAGCAATGCCTTGGGAGAATTATATAGGTTATGACGATAAATTCCCAGTTCGAGGGCACTCGATAAAGAGCAAGCTGTTTTCCGTGCCCGACTGCCAGAAGATTATAAAAAAATCAATCGCCAACAGGCTGCTTGCCGCTCATCGCGTCGACGTATTAATTGACCCGTCAAGCATTGAAATTGCAAGCGAAAATGTCCGCTGTGCGGGTGTTGGTGGCACTGTGCGCACGTTGTGCGTGATGCGCTGACGATAGAAACCGGTGGGCGGCGCGGCACGATTGCAACAAACCCACCATATGGCGAACGCATATCTACAATTTCAGAGGTAGAGGAGCTATACCGCCGGATGGGCGAACATTTTAGGACACTTGACAGCTGGCAGATATATATTCTCACCTCCCACGAGAACTTTGAGCGCCTTTACGGCGCACGTGCCGACAAAGTGCGCAAACTTTATAACGGCATGATACCATGCTACTTCTATCAGTATTACAAACGTAAGAAATAATATAATTGAATGATTAAAAACAAGCGGGGAGCATTAACGCTCCCCACTGTTTTACTATTAGCTGCTTTTATCTTTATTTTGTTTTTTATGACGGACGATTATGCGCAACAAAGCGCCGCCGTTAAATGGAATGAGCGGGTATAAATACTTGCCCCCACATATTTCGGTTGCAGATAACAACATAATCAGAATAAGAATGTTTCCGATGACAAATCCCCAAATCGAAAACAGCGCTGTTAGTACCAAAAGCGTCATGCGGAAAAATTTGAAGGCATAGCCAAGCTCATAACTTGACTGCGTGAAGTTTGCGATAGCTGTAAAGCCCATATAAAAAATAACCTCAGGTATGAGCCAGCCACTGTCTACGGCAAAGTCACCAATTAAAAGACCGCCGATTATTGAAAGTGAATTCGACATTGTTGATGGCGTTGTCAGTGAGGCAAGTTTCAATGTGTCAAGAGCAAGCTCCGTTATGAAAAGCTGCACAATTATCGGCAGCTTGCCGGTATCCGACGGTATGACAAAGTGAAGCCATTCAGGTAAAATATCTGTATGCATTAAAAATAGATACCAAAGCGGCGTGATAAATATTGTCGATGCGAAGACGACATATCGGATGAGCCGCAGGTATGTCCCTGTAAGCGGCGGGAAGTAATAGTCGTTTGTCTCCTGAAGAAAGTTAAAAATTGATGTCGGAAGCATCATCGCTTCAGGTGACCCGTCGCACAGGACAATAACTCCACCCTCAAGGAGATGAGCGGCAGCGGAATCAGGCCGTTCCGTGAAGCGAACGCGAGGGAAGGGATTATACCAAGTACCGCGCGCAAGACACTCCATAAGGCTCTGGCTGCCCATGGCGAGCGCGTCTGTTTTTACATCGCCTATTTGAGTTATTACATGGTCAACATAACGCTTGTTCGCCGTGCCTTCTATATACGCAACAACAACATCTGTCTGTGATTTTTCGCCAACGCTGATGTACTTCATTGTCAGAGCCGTGTCGCGTATTCGCCGGCGTACAAGTGCCGTGTTGAATATTAACGTTTCGACAAAGCCATCTCGAGCGCCGCGTATGACGCGGTCATTTTCAGGGTCCTGCGTTTCCCTTGAAGGGTATGAACGCAGATCGATTACGGCAGCTTCAGAACCAAAGCCCTCTGCAAGCATCGCGCAGCATCCGGCCAAAACATTTTTTATAATTTCATTGACATTAGATGATATTTCGACTTCAACATCGGGCAACTTTTCATCGGCAAACCTCTTAGCAGCGCCGGGTAGCCCGTCGCCAAAACCGTTTGCTTCTGTCAAGTATATTAAAAGCTTCTGTAACGATGACGCTTTGATAAATCCGTCTATATAATAAAGAACGGCACGCTTGCCCGAAACTACAAGCTCGCGTTTTATTATATCAAAATTATCGTTAACGCGAAGCGTGTTATCAAACGTACTTACATCGTTATCAAGAAATCCATTAAGTCTCTGCATGAAAAACTCCCCCACTTTATACGCAGTTATTTTACCGCGCATATGGGGGAGTTATTCTTTTTTTAGTGCTAACTCTATGAATTACTTAATTATATCAGATATAATATCGGCTACATTGTCTACACGGTCAGCAAGAAACCACGTTGTATATTGTAATGCCGGATCACGGTAGCCGTAGTTGATATATACGACATAATCGGGGTGTGTAACTGTGAAGTCGGAGATAAAAGAAGAGTATCCAACAGATGCACATGAAGCGAGAATTTTTACAATATTACCTTTATCAATTATCGTTACCTTATTGCCGTTTGTTCTGTTGACAATGATAATTTTGCCTATGTCATCTGACAGCTTGCTTAAATACTCATCAAGCGATGAACCGAGGAATTCTTTAATATTTATGAAGTCTATTCTGTCATCACCATGACCATGCCTGCCGCCAATTTTTGAATGAACATTTTCATACGGTATTATCGACAGTACATTATCGACATCATCAAAGTATAGCGGCATAGTATTGCTTCTGTATAGATATGGGCTTGTGTCGTACTTATCGGAAACTACTCTATAATAAATATTTCCGATGCTGACTTTATTGAAATATCCGCTGCCACCGACATTAAATGCACCGTATAACTCAATTGGCTTAGAACTTTTGTAATTGCCATATTCATCATAGTATCCTTTATGCAAAATGTAAGACAGGTATATGCTCGTCAAATAATGCCCTTTTTCATCATCAATATATTCATTATTATGTTGTGAGGGCCCAAATTTAGCGAGCATATTCTCCGTAGCAACGGCACAAATGTTCAATTCTTCAACTTCAGTGTTTGGTGGAATATACTGCAAAGCAAAGTCTTCAGATGAATGTATTAACCCAAATATTTCACTGAAATAAGAATAATCAATGCCATAATAAGCATACGTCATCTTTATGCCTGCTGCGCTAATATATGTCACTTCCGTGGACACCGTGCGTACAGCTTCGGCAAATTTAACTTCACTTACATTGGCGCTGTAAAGTAAACCTTTATCGACACTGCTGACACTATAGCTGCTCGGCGTAGCCTTTCCGTCTTTTAAGTCTTTGTTAATCTCCTTCATATGATCGCGGATTTTCTTAATGGTTTCTTTGTCGTCAATTGTAAACAACCTACTATCAGCTAAAATTTGAATTTCGCTGGCTTGCGGAACAGCATAGTCGATAAAGTTCAGAGCTCCTGCGCTGATAGAAATATAGATTGTAATAAACAAAACAAAGTATATTATAAGACCTTTGAATCCGACAAACATTGCCTTTGCTGTGCGGTTGAAAACAGTGTTGATAAGCATAAATGACAGCAGCGCACCGGCAGTAAATCCAAAATAAAGCCAACCACTGGAACCGATCTCATCAAATATGAAGCCGAAAATATACGTTGCAGGGAAGAGAAGAGTGTATTTTATAAACGATGCAACGCGCGGGAATATTATTGGTGTTCCTGACCGCTCGCTTTTGCGAATTTTATAGATAAAATATGCCCCGATAAATAGTGCGAATATAATTATCAAATCAAGGATGAAATATGATATCCGATATTCTTTACCTGTACCGTTTAAGCCGAATTCAATGGCGCGAATTGCTCGTACGAAAGGTGTAAGCCAAGCGTATATGTTGATACTTGATAAGCTGTCGGTGTTGAAATAGTTAAACACATCATCCAATATAAGTGTTATACATCCGTATATGGCCGCTGGTATTCCGACTAAATATCCTGTCATGAGGAATTGGATGGATGTAAGCCCGGTAAGCATTCCGGCAAAAAACGTCATTGAGAGAAAAACGAAGAAATAGAAGACGCAAGCGCCAAAGCCGCTGATTAAAAGCGAAAACATTTCAAGTTTTAAATAGCCGGCTGAAGCTGTTACAATAATTAGGAGTATCTCATTTACAACAGCAGCCAAAACAAACGATACAATTGAGGCGGCAAGAGCGGATGTGTAGTGCGAAAGCCTTGTTTCAGGTAAGCTGTGGTAAAAGTTTATGCTGACACGAGATTGTAAGTAGCGCAGAGCATAACATCCTGCAAAAACAGCGCTAAATATGCTTGTGAACATAAATATGCTGTTAATTGTAGGAATGAAAGAATTATAATAATCATAAAAAGATAACGGATTTGAATTAGATGAAATCGAAATCGCAGCCGGCACAGGCATTGTGAAGAAAAATAAAATAAAGAATAAAAGCCCGGCAGGCCACATCCGCATTATTGTAAACGAAACATATGAAATGCTCACTCCGCGCGAACTCATTTTGTCAGAAAATGACGTTTTTAAAGTCATAACCTTTTTCCTCCATTTCCGAAATGAAGATCTCCTCGAGTGTCAGCGGTATATTTTCATAATACACTGGCTCAAGAGGAAGTATTACGGCGTTTATCTCCTCTAGTGTGCCCCGGCAGACAATCGTGTGCATTCTGCCGCGTGATGTGTGTTCAAGAATATTAAGCGGAGAAAGAGCATCAATGGATGTTTCCTCACGCAGGACGAGCTGCAGCTTGTGTATGTTTAGCTTCATATCGTCAAGCTCACGGTCAAAGAGGATTCCGCCCTGATGCAAAAGCCCGACATGGTCACATATATCCTCAAGCTCACGCAGGTTGTGCGATGCAATGACCGGCGTCATTTTGCGCTCTGCAACCTCCTCGGCAATGAGACGTTTTACAAGCTGACGAACGACAGGGTCAAGACCATCGAAAGTCTCATCTAAAAACATATATTTCGGCTGCAAAGAAAGTCCAAGCAAAATTGACGCCTGTTTTGTCATCCCTCTTGAAAACGTTGAAATTTTACGGTTCGGGTCAAGCCCAAAAATGCCTGTTAGCTTTTTGAAACGCTCTATATCAAAGCTGCGGTAGATGCTTTTGTAAAACAGCGCCATGTCATTCATCGTGGAGTGCGGTAAAAAGAACAGCTCATCTGAGAGATATACGATATTTTGCTTTAGCTTGCTGTTTTCGTAAACATTAGCTCCGTCTATCTCAACATAACCGCTGTCTGCAAGGAAAACTCCACACATAATTCGGAGAAGGGTGGATTTACCACTGCCATTTGAGCCAATCAGACCATAAATCGAACCAGCATTAATCTCAGCAGACACACCGTCAAGCGCCCTGATAGCACCGAACGTTTTTGTCACGTCTTTTATGCGGATCATTTTTCATTCCCCCCATACATCTTCGATTATCTTTATTGCGCGTTCGCGTTCTATCCCAGCCTCTTTTGCAGCACGAGCTGATTCGCTCAGAGCTGCAGCTGCTGATTCAAGCCGTTCAGTCAGGAGAGCCGATATGTCTGTTGTGACGAAGCTGCCTCTGCCCGGTATTGAAATAATCACACCGCGACGTTCTAACTCGACATATGCCTTTTGTATTGTGTTCGGGTTGATTCCAAGCTCGGCCGCCATCGCCCTGACGCTCGGCATCGCTTCACCTAACGGAAGCAGTCCGCGCAGAACGAGATCCGTCACGTTGTCCGTCAGCTGTTCCCATATAGGCTTACGGTTTTTATAATCAACGCTAAAAATACTCATTCCCGTATTCCTTTCATAATCTGTACTATTACAGATAGTACAGTTATATTATATAGCGTCTATTTGCCGCTGTCAACAGGGAAAAGCAAAAATTATGCCCGTTTTTCTTATTTTATAAAAAGGGGTTGAAAATACACGTGTTATAATATAAAATATAGTTCAGTTAGTATGTAAAAATAACCGGAATGGGAGATATTTCATGACCGTACTTCTTGATGAAGCTGTAACTACCAATGCGTCAAGTTCTTATATAACAATCGGCATGCTTGTAATCATGCTGGTATTCTTCTATTTCTTCCTCATCAGACCCCAGAAGAAACAGGAGAAACAATTAGCTGAAATGCGCAATAACCTGCAGGTCGGCGACGAAATAACGACGATCGGCGGGATTATAGGCAAGGTAGTCAGCATAAAAGAAGAAACCTGCATGATTGAAACAGGTAAAGAAAAAACAAAGATACGCATTTTAAAATCAGCAGTTAGAAACGTTGATGTAAAGGCTGAAGACGCGGAACCGTAAGCATTTTTCGCTCATAATTGTGCATGTCCCGGAATATTAATGTATAAAAAAGTATTTCGGGAGTGTGAATTGACAATGGATAAATATCAACCCGGGGCAAGTGACAGCAGAGGCTTCGGTGCTATGATGCTTGCGGCCTTAAAGGGAGTCGCTCTTGCCGTAGGAATAGCAGCAGCCTTGCTATTGATAATCAGCTTTGCCCTTTATTCGACAGGCGACCCGAACCGTTTTGTCGTGCCATCCGCTTTAGTTGTACTTGCTCTTTCTGGTGTGGCAGCGGGATATTTCGGATCGCACTTCGGAGGTAATGTCCTCTCGGGGCTCATTTCTGGTGTTATCTTAATGCTTCTGACGTGGATGCTGTCCTGGATTGCGGGTGAGGACATCTCTTATGGCGCAGCTTTACCGGATCCGTATTCCGTACTCGCACGGTTAGGAATTGTTGTCGCTGCGCTACCGGGCGCACTCATTGCATCGCGCACACGTAATCGTACACCAAAAATTGCGGGCGCACCAAAAATAAAAAAGATGAAGATAAAAAAATACCGGTGATATCCGTTTAACTGAAAGGAATAATTGATATGAAACACGTAAAAACACTAAATACTAAGACATATGCTTCCCGCGCCATCGGTTCTGGCTGCGGTGAATGCCAGGCTTCCTGCCAGTCGGCTTGCAAGACATCCTGCACTGTTGGAAACCAGCGCTGTGAGCGTCGTGTTGATGAAAACACGACGAAGAAAAATCAAAACACCGGCAAGTAATAAAAAGAGAGTTCTGGGCAGGGCGGAGACTGATGTCCCCGCCCATATTCTACTTTTCTAAAGAACAGGATTATAAGAAAGATGGTACATACATTCAGACGGCTTGGGAGCAATATTGCAGTCGATACAGAAAGCGGGGCCGTTCATGTCCTATCACCCGTCGCATATAAAATGCTCTCATACATAAAACCTCCGCTTACACAAGATATGCCCGTTTCGCTTCGTTATAGTTTGGCTAAATATGATAGCAGTGGCGTTGAGGAAGCATATGAGGAGCTATATTCGCTCTACGAGCGTGGCGAGCTGTTTTCAGACGCAATACCACTTGGCGATATAAGCAAGGCCTTATCAACACGCATAAAATCAATGTGCCTTCATGTATCGCATGACTGCAACATGCGCTGCCGGTACTGCTTCGCTGACTGTGGCGGCTATGTCCGCGAGCGGACGCTTATGAGCCAAAAGACAGGGAAGCGTGCACTTGATTTTCTCATAGAAAAAAGCGGTGGCGTGCGCAATCTTGAAGTTGATTTCTTTGGCGGCGAGCCTCTCCTAAACTTTGACGTCGTGCGTGAGATAACGCGCTACGGCCGCGAGCTTGAAGCGAAGCACGGTAAAAACATACGCTTTACCTTGACAACAAACGGTTCGCTTCTTGACGACGAGTCGATAGATTTTATAAATGCTGAAATGTCAAACGTTGTTTTATCAATAGACGGCCGCCAACAGGTAAATGACTACATGCGGCCGTTTGAGGACGGCTCAGGCAGTTATGAAACTATCATTCCGAAGTATAAAAAGCTCGTCGAGCGGCGTGGAGACGGCGAATATTACGTTCGCGGAACATTTACTCGCCGTAACCTTGACTTTGCCACCGATGTTCTTCATCTTGTCGACTTAGGCTTCAGTGCGGTTTCGGTTGAGCCGGTTGTGCTGCCCCAAGAAAGCGAATACTCCATCCGCAAGGAAGACCTTCCCGTCATAATCGCCGAGTATGAAAAGCTTGCTCTTGAATACATTGCCCGTGCAAAGGCCGGGCGCCCGTTCACTTTTTTTCATTTCATAATTGACCTTGATGGCGGGCCTTGCGCTATTAAACGTGCGAAGGGCTGCGGCTCTGGCTGTGAATACGTGGCTGTGACGCCGGATGGCTCCATCTACCCGTGCCATCAATTCGCAGGCGAAGAAAAATTCAAGATAGGCAATATATTCGACGGTGTAATTGATGAGAACATAAGAAATACCTTCGCACACTGTAATCTCATTGAAAATCCCACCTGTGCTGACTGCTGGGCAAAGTACTATTGCGGCGGCGGATGTGCGGCAAACAACTTCCACATGGAAGGCGACATAATGAAGCCATACAGCATAGCATGTGAGCTTGAGCGGGCACGCGTGGAGTTTGCGCTTGCAATCAAAGCAGCGCTTGCTAAATAAAAAGCATAAGTTATGTTAAAAAAACGGCAGGGAAAACCTGCCGTTTTCGTTGTTATGTATAAAAATCTCTTTTGTATTGCGTGCTGGGGTTAAAATTATTAACAAATAGCAGATTGCTAAAATAGTTGATACATAGTATAATATATGATAAGTATTTTTTAGCAACTACAGCTATATAAACACTATATATAAAACTAATAAATGTTAAAAATTTTATATGAGCAATGGAGGCAAGAGCCGTACAGCGGCTCGCAAAAATGGAGTTATTTAATAAAATTTTCGGAACGTACAGCGAACGTCAGATAAAAAAAATAATACCTACAGTTAATAAAATTGAAGCGCTTGCACCCGTATATAAAAATATGAGCGACGCTGAAATGGCGGCAGTCACGCCAAAGCTAAAAGAACGTATTAAAGCAGGCGAAACACTTGACGATATACTGCCGGACGCTTACGCTCTTTTGCGTGAGGCATGTGATCGTGTCCTTGGTAAGCGTCCTTTCCGCGTCCAGCTTATGTGCGGCATACTTCTTCACCAGAGCAGAATAGCCGAAATGAAAACTGGTGAAGGAAAGACACTTGTCGCCGCAATGCCCTCATACTTACACGCCCTGACGGGTAAAGGTGTACACGTCGTCACCGTTAACGAATACCTTGCCCGCCTGGGAGCCGATGAAATAGGGCGTGTCCATGAATTTCTCGGCCTTACTACTGGTCTTATCGTCCACGGTCAATCGACAAAAGAAAAACAGGCTGCATATGCCTGTGACATTACCTACGGTACGAACAATGAGTTCGGATTTGACTATCTGCGTGACAATATGGTTCTTTACAAAGAGCAGATGGTTCAGCGCGGACATCACTTTGCAATCGTAGACGAGGTTGACTCGATTCTGATTGACGAAGCAAGAACGCCTCTTATAATATCTGGAGAAGGCGACGAGTCAACTGACCTATATAAAAAAGCGGACGAGTTTGTGCGCACGCTTTCAAAATATGTCATCAAAGAAACTGATAGCAAAGAACTTACAGATGACATACCGCAGGATTACATTGTCGATGAAAAGGCGCGCACAGCAACACTTACAGCAAACGGTATACGCAAGGCAGAAAAATTCTTAGGCCTTGAAAACTTTGCCGATGAACAAAACTCCGAGATTGTTCATCATATATATCAGGCTCTCCGCGCACACGGCATAATGAAAAGAGACGTCGATTATATCGTTCACAACAACGGAATTATGATAATCGACGCATTTACCGGACGTATGATGCCGGGGCGCCGCTATTCGGATGGACTCCATCAGGCTATCGAGGCAAAGGAAAACGTCGAGATCAGAAAAGAGAATAAGACGCTTGCAACGATAACATTCCAAAATTACTTCCGAATGTACGAAAAGCTATCAGGCATGACAGGAACGGCTCTTTCGGAAGAAAACGAATTCCGCGAAATATATTATCTTGACGTCGTAGAGGTACCGACAAATAAGCCGATGATACGTATCGACAATAACGACGTCGTCTACAAGACTGCAAAGGCGAAAGAAAATGCTATTATAGAGCAGATTAAAGCATGCCATGCAAAAG
>JAAYLD010000089.1 GCA_012522015.1 Clostridiales bacterium | reverse complement strand
ACCACTACTATTACAGCGGTAAGTCGGTTCACTCGTAGCGGATTGAAGCGGTAGACCGCCAAAGGGGGCAGATAGCAGAAAAGCCCTAACCAAGCGGTATTGCACCGTAAATTTGCTGAAAGGAGGAACGCAGACGATGAAAAAGCTTACCTATACAGAGGTAAACGGCTACAAAATTCCCGACCTTGGAATGCCAGATGATGGTCTCCCGGAAGGAGTCCATATAGGTATTTGGGGTCAGCGGCGGCTTGAATATCTGAAAAATCACAAACGCACGCTGTATTCAAGCCTGTTAATGTCCGGCAAGCTTCGGGTGCATTTGCATGAGATTGATACCACCGCTTTTGAACGGTGGGAACTTATCATTAAGCAGATGATGAAAGCGCAAAATGTGACCGAACAGTTAAAAGCAAAAAACCCTATGCTTTGGATTGGCAAAGTCAATAATATTCGTAATTGTGCAGATGAAATTATTCGATGCGAACTGATTTACAAATAATCTGGCAAAACTCTTGAACGGCGGTACGGTAATCGTGCTGCCGTTTTCTATGTTATGATACCACAAAATAAAATAACAGTAATCTCTGCCGCCACTCTTGACTGTGAAAACAGTTGAGGGTGGTTTTCTTTGCCAAATTTACGAATAACTGTAAATGCTTTTTGAAATGACCTGACAAAACAGCTTTTTATTCGCATTAGGTAGGGGGCACCCCCTCAAACCATCATTTTAAGTGCATTAGATAGAGGGTACCCCTACAAATCATCATTTTAAGTGCATTAGGTAGAGGGTAATCGCACTTTGACAATCGAATGACCGTCCTTATAATACCGCCAAGTGAAGCGATGCCAAGACCCGCAATATTTCGGCGAGCGCGTCAATGAGGTCAATACGAGAAACCGCCGCACAGGGTAGGTTCTCAGGAATCTATGAGGGTAAAACGGCACACCGCTAAAGCAACTTATTCCAAAAACGAAAGGGCGATGATGTTTATTCAAAAACTGAAAGGGAGGTAATCAATTCTATGACAAAAAACACAGAGAAACAAACGGTTCCACTACAATTGAAAGCCCTTGAAGCCGGAACTTTTACTAAGCGAATCGGACATACCGTTTACCGTGTTGGTGTTCATTTCAGCAACAAGAGCGGTGAAACGGCGCAGGATAAAATATTGCGGCTCGTGAAAAATGAAGTCTCGACAGAAAAAGGGGTGGTAAATCAAAAATGGAAACAGAATATTTAACAAAAGAAAGGTTGAAAAAATCTCCCGTTTGTTATAAAATGAAATTGCTACGAGTGAACCGACTGCCGGCGCATCGATGCGCTCAAAGGAGTATTCTATGAGGCAGTCAAAATCAAACAAAACCACAGCACTGTATTCTCGCCTTAGCCGTGACGATGAGATGCAAGGCGAGAGCAATTCCATCACCAACCAAAAGAAAATCCTTGAAGATTATGCGGGACGGAGCGGTTTCACAAATTGCCGTCATTTTTGTGATGACGGAGTAAGCGGCACCACCTTTGACCGCAAAGGCTTTAAGGAAATGATTGCGGAAGTTGAAGCCGGAAATATCGGCATTGTTATTGTAAAAGACATGAGCAGAATCGGGCGGGATTATTTACAAGTCGGTTTTTATACCGAAGTGTTTTTCCGTCAGCATGGTGTCCGTTTTATTGCCGTTAGCAATAATATTGACAGTGAGAACGGGGAATCGGGTGAATTTGCCCCATTCCTAAATATTATGGCAGAATGGTATGCCCGTGACACCAGCCGTAAAATTAAGGCGGTCTATCAGTCGAAAGGTCATAACGGCAAACGCCTTACCAACAGCAGTATCTATGGGTATTTAAAAAGTCCCGACGATAAAAACGCATGGATGGTTGACCCGATAGCCGCCGAAGTGGTACGCCGCATTTTCGCCCTCTCTGTAAGCGGCAAAGGTCCTTTTCAGATTGCAAAAATACTGGAAGCGGAGGACATCGAAACGCCGGGTGTTTACCTCGGTAAAATGGGGCTGGGTACGCAGAGGAACAGAATCGTAAAGCACCCCTACCGATGGGCTTGCTCACAGATTTCCGCTATGATTGCAAAGCCCGAATATATGGGGCATACTGTTAATTTCCGCACAAAGAAAGAATCCTACAAAGATAAAAAGGTAACGTGGAATCCGAAAGAAGATTGGGTTATATTTGAAAATACCCACGAGGCCATTGTTGACCCCGAAACATGGCAAACCGCGCAACGCTGCCGGACGGTCAAGCGCCGCATTGACACCACAGGCGAAGCGAATCCGCTGACAGGCATTTTGTATTGCGCTGATTGTGGACACAGGCTTTACAATCACCGCCGCGCTGCTTATGAAAGACCAAGCTCGCATACAGGCCAGATGATGAAGGTCGGCGCGCGTGATGACTACAAATGTTCAAAGGGCAATAACAGTGGACCTTATTCAAAGAAATGCACAACGCATTTTATCACTTCTAACACAGCGAATGCCCTTATCTTGGAAACGATACAGCGCACCACCGCTTTTGCCCGTAGCAACGAAACTGAATTTATCAATTTGATGCGCAAGGCATCGACATTACGGCAAAGTGAATCTGCCAAATCCAATAAAAAACAAATTGCTAAAAATGAAAAGCGGATTGCCGAACTGGACGGGCTTTTTCGCAAAACCTATGAAAATTTTGCGGCGGGGCGGCTGACCGGCAAACGCTTTGAACTTCTTTCCGGCGGATATGAAACGGAGCAGTCTGAACTTGAAACACAGACCGCCAAACTCAAAGAGGAATTGGCGCAGTTTGAATCGGACACTTTCCGTGCCGATAAATTTATGGAACTGGTCAAAAGGTACAGTGATTTTTCGGAACTGACCCCTGCGATGCTCCATGAATTTGTGGAAAAGGTTGTTGTTCACGAGGGCGATAAATCAAGCGGTGTTCGTCAGCAGCGTGTTGACATTTACCTCAACTATATTGGGCAATTTGATTTGCCGGGAGAAGACGAAATGGTAACCCCGGAAGACCCGAAAAAAGCGAAAGAGCGAGAATATCAGCGTGAGTATAAACGCAGAAAACGAGCTGAGCAGAAGACCAAGGAAGATTCACAAAAACGGAAAACAGCATAATATGAATGGCAGATCAGGCGGCTACGGGTTAAATCGTAGCCGCCTTTTTTACGTCCAATTTTATGATGAAAAAACCATAATACGCTTATTCGCAGGTGAGCGTATTTGTCTTAGCGAGCAATGAATTTATACTCCTGTCGGAGTAAAATTCGTTCGTTTGGGGAAATCCCCAAAAACCCCTTGCAGCTTTAAAAAAGGAGATGCCGTATATGCAGATACGTGATATAAAAAAGCAAATATGGATGAATAAAACAGAAGCATTATCACTTGCGCGAAAGGCAAAACAAGCCGGACTAACCGAAGCCGCTCTTGTGCGTTCTTTGGTATTGAGTTATGAGCCGAAAGAAAAACCGGATGACCGTTTTTATGATGTTATGTGGCAACTTTCCGCTATCAGCAACAGCATGAACCAAATTGCCCGGAAAGCAAACGCTCTCGGATTTATCGATGCGCCGGAATATGAAGGTCAGGCCAGATTGCTGCAACAGTTTCAGCTTGAGGTGCGCCGCTATTTTATTTTGCCGGACAAGGTGTTGTGATGTGTCGACTACGAGTTTATGGAAAATCCAAGGGAGGTTTGAGCATGTGTTGAAGGATGCGGGACTACAAAATGGCAATACAAATGCAAATGACCTGAATAAAATGACTAAAAGACTGGTTGAAAGAAGCTCTTGTATCTACCCTTCAGAGGATAGAAAAGCCTTCCGTTATGGCGCAGCTTATCCAAATCAAGAAAGCAAAAAACCCCAAACACGGAATCTCCTGCATTGGTAGAATTACGCACTCGGTATAATGCTGCTTATGAAAATTTAAAGGAGATTGACAGAAGATAGAAAAACGCAAATGGACTCCAAGAATTTGATGAAATATTGGTCGAGAGGAGATAGGCTTATAATGAGTATTCCCCATTAAGATCCGAATTGAAAAAAGCAGAAGCAAGGTTTCCAAACAAGAAACCACACTCAAGGGATTGGGAACGGTAACGGTTATAAAATATGTTATGTCCCGAATACAACAATATGGGAAGGCTCTGCTTGACGATTAATAAATTTGATAGTTTAGACAAAAAATGGTGAGAGAAAGATGTTTGATCTTTTTCTCACCATTACCCATTAAGCACTTAAATTATATTGTGAAATGCGCAAAATCACATCATAGATTAAGCGAGTTTTTTCAGGCGAGCAGGAACTTAATATGTATGCAAAGAAAAGTATGTGCTCGAAAGATTGATGAACTAGGAAGAATTGTTTTGCCACAGGACACCGTTCCATTGGTCACCAAGGCTGCTCTAAAATTTTTATTTAAGGAAAACTTAAAATAACTCTT
>JAAYLD010000088.1 GCA_012522015.1 Clostridiales bacterium | reverse complement strand
CTTGACGTCGTAGAGGTACCGACAAATAAGCCGATGATACGTATCGACAATAACGACGTCGTCTACAAGACTGCAAAGGCGAAAGAAAATGCTATTATAGAGCAGATTAAAGCATGCCATGCAAAAGGTCAGCCTGTTCTTGTCGGCACAGTATCCATTGAGAAATCAGAGCTTTTATCAAGAAGACTTAGGGGCGCCGGAATCAAACATACGGTTTTAAATGCAAAATACCATGATCGCGAGGCTGAAATTATCGCACAAGCCGGTAAACTTGGCGCCGTTACAATTTCAACAAATATGGCCGGGCGCGGTACGGATATTATGCTTGGAGGTAACGCCGAATACCTTGCCAAAGCCGAGATGCGCCGCCTTGGATACGATGAACTTGTTATCGCTCAGGCGACAGGATATTCACAGTCCGTCCCTGAGGAGGTTTTTGCTGCACGTCAAGTCTACAGAGAACTCTACAAAAAGTATCAACAGGAGATAGCACCTGAAGCTGAAAAGGTAAAGGCTGCTGGCGGTCTTTTCGTAATCGGTACGGAGAGGCATGAGAGCCGTCGCATAGACAACCAGCTTCGCGGACGCGCCGGACGTCAGGGCGACCCGGGTGAGTCACGGTTTTATATATCACTTGAGGACGACCTTATACGTCTTTTTGGCGGAGATAAGCTTTTTAATTTAGTCGACCGCTTAAACCTGCCCGATGATATGCCGATAAACTCATCAATTCTCACAAAATCTATCGAATCAGCTCAAAAGCGTATTGAAAGCCTCAACTTTGAGCGGCGTAAAAACGTCCTTGAATACGACGATGTGATGAACCAGCAGCGCACTATTATCTACAAACAGCGTTACGAGGTTCTTGAAGGCGCCGACCTGAGCGAAAAGATAAAGAAGATGATACGCGAAACGATAGCTGAGGCTGTTGAGTTTCACACAGCGGCAGAGGATCCGTCCGATTGGGATCTGTCCAGCCTGCGTGACGCATATCTTGGAGTTCTCTGCACAAAAAACGATTTTAAATATTCAGAAGAAGAATTAAAGAAGATAAAGCGCGAGGACATTGTAAAAGTACTAACGGAACGTGCTGAGCGCATTTACCACGAAAAAGAAGAGAAGTATGGCGCAGAGTGGATGCGCAATGTCGAGCGCAACCTGCTGCTTCGCAATGTCGACCGTCACTGGATGGAGCATCTTGAAGCAATGGAAGAATTGCGCGACAGCATACGCCTTCAGGCGTACGCGCAGCGCAATCCTATCACTGAATATAGAATTACGGGCGCTGAGCTTTTCAATGAAATGACAAGACAAATACGCAACGACACAGTACGTATGATCTTATCCGCTATACCGCGTGAGGAATATGAGAAACGCCGTCAGATAGCCCGCATTACATCGGCCGGTTTTGCTTCAACTCAAAAGACAGGCCCGGTAAACGTACCTGTTGTGATGAACAGCGCACGTCCCGCCCCCGCACAGCAGCAGAAGGTTAAACAAATGCCTGTGCGTAAAACTGCTGCGCAGAAAATCGGGCGCAATGATCCTTGCCCGTGCGGCAGCGGTAAAAAGTATAAAAACTGCTGTGGTTTCATACAAAGGGAAGTACAGTAGGTTAGTTTGTGCTCTTACGGTATACGGAGGCTGTGATGGGACTCGGACTTTTATTCCTTGGCTATGTAATATACACGCTATTCACATTTGCGCCTTCCTTTTTTATAACCGATCTTGTCGGTTGCTTTCTGATGGTTGAAGCGCACATAAGACTTTTGCCGTACGGTCGCCGCTTCCGCTATTCATCTGCCGCACTTTACGTACTATTCTTCCATGCTGTGGTGCAGGGTGCTTATTATACACTGACAATGCTTAGCATAATAAAAACAATCGTTTGGGTTGATGATTTCGTTTTACTCCTTCGTCATGCTTTGCTGTTTGTGTACACCATATCTCTCCTTATGGCGCTTCGCGAGCTATCGCTCTCTGTTGGTGATACAAAGCTTGCTGGGAAAGCAAAGAGAAACATCTACCTTTTTGTAATTAGTTATGTTTTAATCATATCGCTTTCTTTAGATTATCCTTGGCTTGATTCGTATAAAGCCGCATTCTCCGCTTTTGCTCTTCTTTTTAGGTTAGTATGTGCCATACTGATAAGCGCGTATATATACAGCTGCTTTATGTGGATTTGTCCTGCCTCAGAACACGATATGAAGCCAAAAGAATCAAAGCTTGCCGCTATCTTTAGAACAAAGAGCCACAATAGCGGCAAAAGCGTAAACACAAGCGTAAATACAAATAAAAGTGCCGGCGCCGAAAGTTCAAATGCAAATGTCAATACAGATGTAGACACCGAATAAAAGCGCTCCGAAAAAATAAGGAGGGAACCCGTATGATGTTTATTCTTGCCGCTGTTGCAACGGTTACCTTTTTCAACCCGAATATTTCAATCATTGATATATTCCCGGACGTTATTGGCTGTCTTATCATGGTAAGCCTACTAAAAAAGCCAGCTGATTTAGCATCGCGTGCAGCAGACGCCCGCTCAATGTTCATTAAGCTGTCATTTGTGATGGCGGCGAAAACTGCCATCATGATTTTAGTAAAGGGCGACGACAAGGTAATGCTGCTTGTATTTTCGCTATGTTTTGGCATTGCTGAGGCGTTAATGTATTATAATGCATTCTCCAGATTAATAGACGGGTACAGTTATCTTGCTCAGCGTTTTGACGAACCCGCAGCGTTTGCATTTCCTTCAAGCAAGGAACTTGAAAAATATAACCGTAAAAAAGCGCGTTATGATGCGCTGTGCGCAAAAAAGATTGAACGTTTTAATGAAAATGAAGCGCACCGCCGCGAAGGATTTGCATCACGTAAGCCGGGTGCTCCGCTGCCGCCGCCGAGAGAGTTTCGCTCACCGAAACCTCCCCGTGCGCCTATTGATGGCGCTACAAAGCTAAGTCGCGTAACCCGCGTGTTTTTCATTATAAGAGCGGCAGCTACCATACTTCCTGAGATGTCTGTCCTCTCATCTTATGAATATTCGGGTGATGTCAAATCAGGGCTTAACTTTAACATCGCAGAATTCCGCGGTCTTCTCCTTGGTTTTGGATGTATTATCTCTCTTGTCGCCGGCATTATATGGCTGAAAACTGCCCTCCGTTATTTCAAGGCAATATTCAAAAACAGCTCTTTCACTTCGAAATTATCAGCGGCATACGATGAAATGAGAACCACTCGCGGCGGAATATACGTTTTTCGCCGCCTGAGATTTTCGCTATTGCTCCTTGGCATCGGATGTGTGCTGTCCATTAATTTTGCCATTAATAATATTGACATTGTACCAAACTTTATATCTCCGCTGTTTTTTATCGCTTTCTTTATTATTGCGAAAAATGAGCTTGGAAGCCCGAAAAAAGGCATCATAGTAGCTTCCATTTCAACAGCCATCTCTCTTGCGCAGTGGATTTATATGTTTGTATTCACAAACAAACATGACATTGCGCGTGCACTGATGGAGCCGAAGGTTTATCCGTACTATATTATTGCATGTGTTATAACGGTTATTGATTCTGCTTTCTTTATATATATTCTTTACTACACAACGAAGCGTCTTTTAATTTTGGCTGAACACCATACGGGTACATTAGAGCTGAGTCTTGCTGAAACAGTGGCACGATTCAAGCGCGGATGCCGCCGGTTCTTTGATTTTGGTGTGTTTACTGCTCTTATGTCAACACTGTATGTCATTTTCTGCGGCATAACAAAGGAAGCTGTGACGCAGGTAGACGGCGTAAAGTATGTTATCTACATCCCTGTGTTTGAAAGCGTCGGTATGGTGACATTTGGCATATCAATTCTATTTGCTATTTATTCTGCAAAATTGTTTGCTGATTTATCTGACAGTATAAAGCTGCGGTACGAGCTTTAAGGTTCGTACTCATGCTTTGTATAGATATTTAATTTAAGGGAGGTGGTCTTGGGGATTTAGCATAGACGATATAGATATAATTATAAAGAATCATTGAAAGTGAGGTGTTGGTAGCACAAAACAAAAAAGAATATAAAAGCGCCGGCTCCGCTCTTTTTTTGCGGAGGACGAGGACGGGATTTATCGAAATATTCGGCGGATGATCCCGCGGCGGCACGAAAATATAAGCAAATACATTAATTTTTCTTTATGCAGGCGTGCTGTCGACAGGGTGCGTACAAACAGTCGGGCAACCGGCGAACAAAAACGCGTCTAATATCAAATATAATGATTATAGGAGTTAATTTTATTTATATATGTGTGGAATAGTTGGCTATATAGGCGAGCGGGACGCTAAAAAAGTTCTGCTCGATGGGCTTTTGCGCCTTGAATACAAAGGTTATGACTCAGCAGGAATAGCACTTCGCACCGAAAATGGAATTGAAATAACTAAGACAAAGGGAAGGATATCCGATCTTGAGCGCATAATCGGCAACAGCCGTATAAAAAGCAGGTGTGGCATTGGACACATAAGATGGGCAACGCATGGCGAGCCCTCACAGCGCAATTCACACCCGCATATGAGCGCTGATGGGCGCGTTACGCTTGCTCACAATGGTATAATTGAAAATTACATACCGCTTAAGCTGATGCTTGAGTCAGAGGGAGTCGTTTTCAAATCCGAAACAGATACTGAGGTTGCCGTTAATCTTATCGCTAAGTATTATAAATCGGATCCGCTTGAAGCCATTCATAAAGCAATGCGCGATATTCGCGGCTCATTTGCCTTAGCTATTATGTTTGAAGGATTCCCAGACGAGCTTTACGCCGTAAAAAAAGGCAATCCGCTTATTATCGGCATTGGAAACGGCAGTCATGAGAACTTTATAGCATCAGACATTCCCGCAATATTAAAATGGACACGTGATTACATAGTTTTAGGTGAGCTTGAGGTAGCAAAAGTTACTCGTTACGGCGTTGATATTACTGATAAGCATGGTATGCCTGTTGAGCCGCGGCGCGAGCACGTTATGTGGAATTATGATGCCGCCGAAAAGAGCGGGTATCCGCATTTCATGCTTAAAGAAATATTCGAGCAGCCCACCGTTTTACGAAAAACGATATGTCCTCGCATAAAAGACAACGGCATTGCGACATTTGAGGATGAAGGGCTTACAGATGAAATGCTGCGCAACATAGGTCGCATATACATAGCAGCGTGCGGCAGCGCTCTTCACTCCGGAATAATCGGACGCACATTTATTGAGCGTCTTGCCGGTATTCCAGCGGAGTATGAGGTTGCATCTGAATTCCGTTACCGTAACCCTATACTTTATCCTGACGATCTTGTCGTCATAATATCACAGTCAGGCGAAACAGCCGACAGTCTGGCAGCTCTGCGCCTTGCAAAGTCGAAGGGGCTGCGCACGGTTGCCATCGTCAACGTCGTTGGTTCATCGATTGCGCGTGATGCTGATGTCGCACTTTACATGAATGTCGGCCCTGAGATAGCTGTCGCTACGACGAAAGCATTTTCAGCGCAAGTAGCAATGCTCTTAATCTTGGCAATTCACACTGCAAAGGCAAAGGGCATGCAAACAACCGAAAAACTGAAAGAACTCAGCACAGAGCTTTCGCATCTTCCCAAGCTTATTGAGCAGCTTTTGCCGCTTTACGAGTCAACGAAGCAGCTTGCCGGCCATCTTGCGCAGCGCGACCACATGTTCTTTATAGGGCGCGGACTTGACTATGCCGCATGTTACGAAGGCTCACTGAAGCTCAAAGAAATCTCGTATATACATAGTGAAGCATACGCGGCAGGTGAGCTGAAGCACGGTACAATATCACTTATCGAACCTGAAACACCTGTTATCGCCATAGCTACACAGAAAGAAATATTTGAGAAAACAGTGAGCAACATCAAGCAAGTTAAATCGCGCGGTGCATTTGTCGTTCTCATTACGAGCAAGGGAATGTACGACGCAAACGGTGACTCATATGCCGATTATGTCATTGAGGTGCCGGAATGCAACGAGCTGCTCCTGCCGTCGCTTGTCGTTGTAGCGTGCCAGATTATCTCATATAATGTCGCTGCCGTAATGGGATACGATATAGATAAGCCGCGCAATCTTGCAAAGTCTGTTACGGTTGAGTAAAACGGAGTAAGGCTATACCAGCATATTTAGATCCTGTCCATCTGATATCACTGTGTAATAAATTGTAATTATTTTCACCAAATCCCGTAGTTGATGAATAATCTTCATTTATTACGGGATTTTTGTCCATACTAAAATGTTGCAATCAAAAAAACCCCCGAAACTTTTCAGGCTTCGGGGGTTTTTTTATTTCTTATTTAGACTTTGTTTATCTTAAAGTACGTGTGATACGGGAAGTGGTGAGCCGTGTACATCGGCACGAACTGAAGCCCACAGCCAATAAGGTAGAATGAGCCGGCCTCACGGTTTATGACCGGACGGAATGCATCCGCTTCGTTCTCAGGCACGTCAAGGGTGATAAACTCGGTGCTTGAGTTTTTCGCTACCATAACAAAGGGTCCATATTTAAATGCTGCGACAGGCGAGCCATCAAGTTTGTCGGGTGTGTACTCAAGGCTTATCTTATACTCGCAGGTATAAGACAGAGTGATGTCAACACCGCCCTTATGACGACATACAAGGAATTTGCCATCATCAGATACACACATATCACCACAGTCACAGCTGTATCTTCCGCTTCCTTCTTTAATCCATTTGGGAAGCCTTAGCTTAACTATATATTCTGTGTCACCGCTGAGCGTGAGCTTCAGATCCGGGAAGGGGAAAGCTGAGTCAAGGGTAATTTTAATGCCGCGCTCTGGCATGTCAAGGCACGATGAAATGTAAAGATTCACGTATACTGTCGGTATGCCGCCTTCACCTTCTGTTATGAAATATGTGGCGTCCTGATACTTAACATGGTTTTCCATGCCGGTACCGTGACAGCAGGTGAATGAATGGAAGTCGTCGCTATAATGCTTCTGCGCGCCCGGGCCAATTGGCAGCATATATGTAACACCGTTGTGCATATGCGGTCTTACACGCGGATTCTGTGACGCAAGAATCTGGTTTATAAGCGCACGCTCGTAATATTCCATGTACTTTGTTTCATCTGGCTCATAAGCGTAAAGCTCACGTGCAAGCTTGAGCAAATTATAAGCGCAGCAGGTCTCGCAGTTGCGGTCACTTTCAATGTTGATGGCAAGTTCATCCGGCATACGGAATATCTCCCCGCGTCCGACGCCGCCAATAGCGTACATATGGTGCTGCGTAACTATATCAAAGAAGAATTTCGCTATATTGTGGTAATACTCATCGCCCGTTGCGCGATACTCAGCCATAGCACCGACAATCTGGGGTATGTGCTGGTTTGCGTGCAAATTTTTGATTGTATCTTCGCCCTGCGAGAGGCCAGGGAAGACGTTTTCATTATCAAACATCTTCGCAGCCTCAAGGTATTTCTCGTTGCCTGTAATAGTATAAAGCGTTGCAAGCGATTCATTCATTCCGCCGTATTCTCCGGCAATGTACATAGACCACATTTTCTTGCGGTGCTCAGGCGTAAGGACGGAAAGACGCCCGTAAACCCAGTTGCCTATGCCTTCAGCTACTTGAAGTGCAGTTTCGCTTTTAGCTCTTATGTAGCACTCAAGAAGACCGGCGATTATTTTATGGAGTGTATAATAAGGGGCCCATATTATCGCGTATTTTGTAAACTGTTCAAGCAGAGCAAACTGGTCGGGCGAATATGCACTTATATAACCTTCGCCCCATACGGAGGGGTCACGGCTCCACTTTTCTTGCGCGGCATCGTCAGGTGTGCAGGCAGTCTTAAAATCAGCAGGATTGCCTTTGCACATACTCTGAAGCGTGTAGAGTTCGGACACTATGTTTTCAAGCTTTTCACGGAATGCCTCGTCACCTGTTGATGAATATGCAAGCGCAAGGGCCGATAGGAAGTGCCCAAGTGAATGCCCACGCAACAGCCCACGAGGATCTTCCCAGCCTCCCGGACGTCTTGCGCCGCGTGTTGATACGCCAAAGGTTTCCCTGAAGCTGTAAAGCATCGTGTCGGCAGGTAAAAGCTTGAGATAATTAAGAGTCCTGCCCATGTTGGCGGCGAATGCGCTTTTTTCAGTAAGATGTGCTTTGTCAAGTGGAGCATAAAAGCCCGCTGCAGTTTTTACCATTGATATCACTCCTATTTCTCGATATTAACATGAAATGTTTTCATCATTATACCATAAGAAGCCATGAGGGTAAAGACATAATTAATACAAAATTTTATAACTAATTTAAATTGTACCCAGTAAGAATGCAAAATAAATTTTTCGAAGTTTTCATATTGACAACCACAGTGAAATATATTATACTAATTAAGCTCTGTTAGTGAAGGGCATCATAAAAGGGGGCCATTAGCTCAGTTGGTCAGAGCTACCGGCTCATAACCGGTTGGTCCGGGGTTCGAGTCCCTGATGGCCCACCATTAAAGTATAATCCGAACCCTTTCTTCTTTGGATTGGTATTCGGACAAACGTCAAAGCACCGACGGGGGTAACCCTAATCGGTGCTTTGTCTTTTAAGGAGGAATATAAGAATGGTGCAGAATTTTAACCGTTTTTACTTTCACCATATGCACCAAATTGAGTTGTATCGACAAACAGAGGAGTTGAAACGATGAAAGTTGTTTTATACATGAGATATAGTAGCGACAGGCAGACGGAGCAGTCCATAAAAGGGCAGCAACGAGTCTGTACTGCCTTTTGTGAGCAACAAGGTTACACTACCTAGAAACAATATCTGTTTATTATAAGAACGAAAACGGTAAAACAAAACAAAAAACTTTTTTACATCCATTGGAATGGTATATTGCAAACAAATCATCTACTACATATGATCCCGAATTTGCGGAACTCGCCATGGCATTCGCAACCGCTGCATATGATGAAAAATGTATACTAGATTCATTTGAAAATCAGGGCTTCGCCGTAACAACTAATAAGTATTCTAATCAATATAATTACTTACAACCTGCATATGCGATTGCAGCAAAAACAAAGGAGAATGGTGACATAATTGTCGCCATTGTAATTCGCGGTTCGAAAAGTTTCGCAGGCTGGTTAACTGACTTTAGATTTATTCCTGCGTTAGGAGATAATCGACATGCTGGATTCATGCTGGCCATGGAAACACTCATGTCACAACTAGAGCCAATTTCAACAAATGGTAAAACAAAGAACTTTATTACTGGACACAGCTATGGTGCGGCTGTGGCAAATTTACTTGCTGCCGAACTCATTGACAGAGGTGTCTCTCAAAGCAGCGTATATGCCTATACTTTTGCAACCCCCAATGTTACGATAGCAAGTGTATCCTCGCGAAATCCAAGTGGTAAATACAACAGTATATTTAATATTTGCAACACTTTGGATTTGGTTCCCAAGGTTCCGCTGAGCCTTACGAGTACAGATACATGGGGGAAATATGGCAACACATACTCCTTTACAAAAGAAGCTTCTAGTTCCAGTATTTTTGCTTCCCATAACTCGCTTCTATACCTTGATTTTTTGACGCAACAAAGATCGCCTGACATAAAAGGGTATCTTGGTGGCACTAAAAGTGAAAGTGTGACTTCGGCGTTGTTTAAGTTTTATCTCACTGGAATTTTATGTCCTGTTGATGTTGATATAATAGACAGCACCGGCGAGCTCGTTGCGCAATTCATAAATAATGAGCCGTACTATATCAACAATGCAGAGGAGACACTCGTTCTTTATACTATCGGTGATGAGAAATATATAATTTCACGAGCAGACAGTAATTACACGTTGAAATTTACGGCAACAGATTCAGGCTCTATGGATTACATCGTGCAAGATTTTAATATACTATCCGATGAAGTAAGTGTCACTAAGTCTTTCAAAAATGTTCCTTTAACAACAGGAAAACAGATGATAAGCGACGTTGGCGGAACAGTTTCTGCATCAGATGATCGGTTGTATGTCACAGAATCTCCTTAAGTATTTTTAACGGTGCTGTTCTTACCGCAAAAAAAGTCCTTTCGACTGTTTCTTCAGCCGTCTGGACTCTTTTTTTCGGAGCTGTTTTGCAATGGCTCCTCTCTTTTGCTTTTATGCAATATAAATATTTTAAAACATTACTAACCAAATTTAATTATTTTTTATAGCTCTAAAATAGTCTAAAAGAAGTATACGGTTGCTGAATGGAACGCGTTTTGCAATCTCACTGTTGCGAGCTTTTATAAAATCGTCGATGTTTTGATTTTCATCCGAGACTTTATAATAAGTTTTGCCGTCGTACCACGACAAATCTTCAAAGATTACATAACCGCCTCTGTCTGAGAAGGCATCGTTGCCGGCATAATAGCGTCCGTCGTTGTCAAGATCAAACATATTGACAATTGTCGGGAGGATGTCATAAGTTGCCGTAACTTTATCAACAGTCATGGGTTCTATGTCAGAAGACCAGATGAAGAAAGGAACATTTTTTATAAGATGTTCGTCGTAGACGCCCTTATACTTCATGACAAGGGAATCGTCGAGCACATAATAGTTATAATGATCTGAAAAGAATATTACGACTGTATCGTCAATCAAATCAGCTTCTTTTAGCGCATCAAAAAGCTTTCCGACAAAAAGATCTGTTTCATACGCGTGAGCCATAGCGTGTATATACATTTCATCGGTACCCTCGGGGTACAAAGCAGCAAACTTGTCATAGTGAAGTCTCGATATCACTGAGCCGATATACGCTCCGTGACCCGAATACGTTATAATAAAGCTAAAGAATTTTTTGCCCGTACCTTTTGCTGTCATAAGATTAAATCCAGCTAATAGGTCGGAGTCAAGCTCGATATTGGGCATGCCCATTCGCTCGCCGCTGTAAAACTTATCATAGCCCCAATTTTCGTAGACCAAACCGCGAGAATAGACCTGATCGCGGCTGTTGTGAAAAGAGTTTGCGGCATATCCTTCTTTTTTAAACAGGTTAGCTATTGAATATGGGAAATAGTTGCCTGTATAAACACCTGTTTTACTGCCGTAAAACGGGGGAATGAAGCCGAGATTGACCATTATTTCAGTATTGAACGTGCCGCCTGACAAATACAGCGGAGCGTAGTGATTTATAAAGTCAATGCTCTCGGACTTTATTTTACTTAGGTTAGGCATAGCTGTTTCGTTAAGCATCCATGTGTCAATAGCCTCAAGCTGTATGAGGATTAGGTTCTTACCCTTGAATATGCCCGTCATCTCATTGTCCGGGTCAAGCTCGCGCTGTGCGTAATACTCTGTCACTTCCAAAACAGCTTCTTTATTATTGTTGAATAAACTTTCAAGGTTCGCCGATAAATAAAAATCGCGCATTGTATATTGGTAAAGCCCGGTGAGCAGCATGCAGTTGCCGGTATCCGTAAAACTCTGGTAAAGGTCGCTTTCTTTTCTATAACTATCCCAGCTAACGGAAACATAATCGGAAAGCCAGGCATCCTCAATCATGAATATTCCCACAATGCCAATAGCAACCGCTAAAATGCTTGAAATAATCCTCGTTGGTTTATATTTTTCCTTTTTAGGTACGATAATAGCTGCAAAAACTGATGCTGCGATGCAGACAAAGGCAAGCAGCAGTATTATTTTTCTGATGTAGATATAGTCGAAAGAGAAAAATCTGGCGCCGTCATCGGCAAACATCATATCGGCGAAAGAAAAAAACTTGTTTTTAAAGCTATACATTCCGCAGTGCACAAGCACAAGAATGACATAAAAAGATGTTATCAGAACGATATATATACGCTTGATGATCCCGGGTAAAATCCAGGCAATGCCCGTTAGTATAAGGCACCACATAAGCGTAAATAGTATCGGTATTTTATTTACAAGAAAAAGGTAGTATCCAGCACCGCGGTAAACGATGCGAAATACAAGGTCAAGCACAATTAAATTAAATGCAAATATAAAAAGATACGCGTACCGACGTAAAAAAAGGCCGAAACCGGTTTCCGAGACGGCCTTATTGATTTTTTCGCGCAAAGCACTAATCAAGCTTAAAGTCCTCCAAAGGCAAGGATGCTTTTTTCAGCATAAGAAAATTATATCACAATTAGAGCATAACGTCAATTTCTCAAATACATTTACAAATGCTGTTAAGCGTTTAGTTTAAGAACTATTCTGTTCAGCCGGTGTTTTTTTATCAATATTTCTTAAAGATAAGAGTGTGTAAGAGGCAAAAATGATGAGGTAATCAACGGCTGCACGTATTAAAATTTCAAGGTATGCGCCAATTATTGAAACAACGTCTTTAACTGTTAAGTCAAAGCCGTATTCGATGAAGCCTGTGATATTTGAATATAACTCATATACAATAAATATCGCCATTCTGATGATTACAGCCCATAATATTGCTATGTTTGTTGGATGGCGTTTTGATATAACCGGAAGAGGAGTGTTTATCAAATCGGTATTTTTCTTGAATATTTTTAGGCTGATAGCTGCTATCAAAGCGTATATAATAGAGCGCAGAACAAAATTTAAGGCAAGATAAACAGCAATAAAAATTTCAGTGCCCCGTATCATAACGGTGAGGTAGTCAATGACATATGAAGCTGAATAATCAATAAAAAGTTCAATAGAAACGAGCGCGGTGGCTATAACTGCTATATACTTTTTGCCTGTAAATGCAGCGATTATTATAATAGCACAGCCAAGGCCATATATCACTTCGTCAGAAATGTCGGATACTATAACGCCAAGTATAATAGTTAAAACTGATTCTGAAAAAACATCATTGCTGGCAAGATCGTTGTATAAAGCAGTGATGATTCGGAATAAAACCGTAAAAATTAAAGCAACAGACACGCCTATAATAACAGTGCCAAATTCCTTACTATTTATGACCCGCTGTTTTCCGCTTTTCTCGGTGCGTGTGTTTTCATTTTCCTTTATGTTACTTAATTTACTTGACATACTTAACCACCAATGCCTTATATTATTTGTATTTTGCGTAAAAATGATGTATCTCATTATAGCATGATACATCAAAACAATAAAGCCTAATATATTTTAAATGCAAACGAGCCTATATTTTGCCTACCTCTCATATACATTGAATGTAATGATATACGGAGGTAAGTAATTTTTATGGATTACAACGAAAGACCGGATTTCGAGGGTGGCATTTCATGCGATACAGCACCCTTCGATATGAAAACACCTATAGATTATAAGGTTATGATGGATTACCTTGACGCCTGTGAGGAAAGATACCCATTTCTTGCACGCGGTGTCATTGGAACTACGATAGCAGGGCGAAGCATACCGTTTGTTCGGCTGGGCGCTGAAAAAGCAATGAAAAACGTTTTATATGTCGGTTCCCATCACGCAATGGAATGGATTACGACATCAATCCTGCTTCGTTTTATCGGTGAATATTGTTGTTCGTACAAGCTGTGCCGACGTATTTACAGTATCAGTATGCCGTTTCTATTCAACAACCGCACCATTTATGTCGTGCCTATGCTCAACTGTGACGGAGTGGAGCTTCAGCGGTATGGTGTTGACCCTGATTTCGTCATGAAAGACAGGCTCATATCGATGAATGGGGGCAGTGAGGATTTTTCAAATTGGCAGGCGAATCTCAGGGGGGTGGACTTAAACCACAATTACAATGCCGGTTTTACCGAATACAAAATGCTTGAGCGTGAGCTTGGTATTTTCGGCGGCGGGCCGACAAAATACAGCGGTGAATACCCTGAATCGGAACCTGAAACGGCGTCTCTTGTATCATTCATACGACAGATAGAGCCGTCAATGGTCATAACACTTCATTCACAGGGCGAGGAAATATTCTATACAAGCGGAGGTGAGACGACTCCACGCTCTCGTCAAATAGCAAAAGCTCTTTCCGGTATGAGCGGCTACAAATTATCAGAGCCTGAGGGAACAGCCGCATACGGCGGGCTGACTGACTGGTTCATCAAAGAGTTTCGGCGGCCTTCATTTACAATTGAATGCGGGCTTGGAACAAATCCGCTGCCGCTTAAGGACTTTTTCCCCGTATATGTGCAGCTGAGGGAAATGCTTTTCACAGCGCCACTATTGTCATGACAGGAGGTAAAGAGAAATCGTATGTTGAAAGTTTTTATATACCATTTTATATCGTGCTCAAGACGCGGCGGCATACAACTGCGCCGTCGACATCATCAGTGTGATAACAAAAAGAAGAGAGTACCTGAAAAGTGTAAAAAGTAAAGAATATTTAGCGTAATGTAAAAAGTACAGGTGCAAAATATAGTATGAAATACTGATGTAAACCCAATTATATATGACGTAAAATATGTGAACAGTGTATTAACGATTTATATCATTTTAAATAAAGTTTAAAATATTACCCGTGCCATGTCAAATAACTGGACATAGCACGGGTAATATTCTATAATATAATGGATTTATAAGTAACAGGAAAGGCAAATGAAGACATATTTAAAATATTTAGCACCATATTATCTTCGCATGGTAGGGGGACTTGCCATAAAATTCAGCGGAACGATCATGGATCTCATGATCCCATACATACTTGAGCATATAATTGACAACATCGTGCCGAAAAAAGATCTTCACCTCATATATTTTTGGGGCGGCATCATGCTTATATGCTCAGCTTACGCTGTTGTGAGCAACATAATCGCAAACCGCATGGCATCGCGCGTCGCACGTGACACAACAGGTCAGCTGCGTTATGATTTATTTTCAAAAATATCATACCTTTCATGTAAGCAAACCGATGGATTTACAATACCTTCGCTTGAGTCGCGGTTGACCACTGATACATATAATGTCCACCAGTTTACAGGAATGATGCAGCGTATGGGCGTGCGCGCACCTATTCTTTTAATAGGTGGGCTTATTCTTTCGTCTATGATGGATCCAATGTTGACGCTCGTTCTTGCAGCGACACTCCCCTTATTAACAATATCGGTATTTTTTATATCAAAGCGCTGTATCCCCCTTTATACAAATCTACAGTCTGCGACTGACGTTATGGTTAAGGTCGTTCGCGAAAATATACAGGGTATACGCGTTATTAAAGCTTTGTCGAAAACAGATTATGAAAAAATGCGCTTCCGCGATGTCACCCTTGATCTGATGAAAAAGGAAAAGCGGGCTGGGATTACAATGGCAACAACAAACCCAATAATGAACTTACTCCTTTACGTTGGGCTTACGGTTGTCATTATCGTTGGCGCCATACGGGTCAACGCCGGCGTAAGTGAAGTAGGCAAGATTATAGCCATGATGTCGTACTTCACGTATATTTTGAATGCTATGCTCTCGGTTACGAGAATTTTTATAACATATACGAGATTCGCCGCATCTATGGAGCGTATCGAACGTGTGCTT
>JAAYLD010000087.1 GCA_012522015.1 Clostridiales bacterium | reverse complement strand
CCCCACGTGAGCCACCATGCATTTATGCCTTCACCAATGCGTTTTGACAATTTTACGGATGCATAGTTTATGTTTGAGTCGATTATCGAATTAGTGCATGTTTTAACATGGTTGTAGGAGCTGAATGTATCTGCAAGAGCAAACAGCGTGAACGCAACAACAGATAAAATGATAGTTACAACAAGGCGGAATTTTTTGTGCCCAAGGCTGTTGCCGCCAATGCGGAAAGCAGAGCGCAGCGGCAGCTTTGATTTTATGAGCTTGAATGTTGAGCCATCCTCGCGCTTTATAGCGCTTGTGTCCGTCGGGGTAAAGCGACGGCGCATACCGGTAAAGCGCAGCTTTACGCCACTATTGAGTGCTGCAATGTAATCGTTTATAGCCTGCCTGTCTTCTTCTGTCAAATGATAACTAGCGGGAATTTCAACTGTGTCCTCTTTAAATTCAAGTGTTGGCTTTGCACCACTTTCTTTTTCAGGGGTGTGCTCGACATCGTTTATGATTTTACCGTCTGCAAGCTCAATTATACGATCGGCATACTGCTCCGCGTATTCGCGGTCATGAGAGACGACAACTACAAGCTTTGTCTCAGAAAGGCGTTTGAGCGTATCGAGCACCTGCCTGCCGGTGTTGGAGTCAAGAGCGCCCGTAGGTTCATCGGCCATAATAATTTCAGGGTTTTTTACAAGCGCACGGGCGATAGCAACGCGCTGGAGCTGGCCGACTGACAGTTCGTTAGGTTTACGTGAGCCATAACCGTCGAGGTCAACTTCGTGTAGGATTTTGTTTATCTCCTCATCCGTGGCGCGCTTTCCCTGAAGCTCAAGAGCAAGAGCAATGTTTGCGCCGACATTGAATTCATTTAAGACATTGTATTCCTGGAATATAAATCCTACATATGTGTTGCGATATGAGTCGAATCTCTGTTGGGTGAAGTCCTTTGACGATACACCCTTAATGATAATTTCACCATCGTCGTATTTATCAAGTCCTCCGAGGACGTTAAGCAGTGTAGACTTGCCGCTGCCGGATTTGCCCAGAATAAATACCATCCCTCGCTCCGGCAGTATAAGATTTATGCCATCAAGGGCTTTAACTGGCACACCTTTTTTAGGCTTGTAGATTTTTATTAGGTTAATTGCCTCAAGCATTACTTTAAATTACATCCTTTCAGTGAAATTTTTTTGATATATGCTAAATGCTTTATTAGAACGATATTTTATTTCGCGGTATCGGCCGCACCCACCGCCGCAGGACGGCGATATCCTATGCCGGTGAGCGCGGTGTCTCGACTCTGTTAACCGGTGTGGGGGCCACCGGACCGCGTCCGATGCTGTACTATTACGATTAGTACAGTTGTATAATACAACAGAACAAATGCTTTGTCAATAGTATTTTTTCAATTTAAAAAAATATAAAAAATCACAAATAAAAATAAAAAAATCAAACTGATTTATGAATTATTGAGTTTTTGCGCCAGAATTATGCAAAAAAGCTTGCATCTGTTTTACACAGTCTGCAAGCTTTTTGATTAGATTAATTACATATTTATAAGCTCAACCTTTTTAGCTTATAAATAACCTCTCAAACGCTGCATAGAGTAAAACGGCATAACCGGTATAAAAAAAGCCAGTTTATTTAAAATAAAACAGCTTTGTTGCATCTGTTCCGACGCCTT
The DNA here is from genome assembly GCA_012522015.1 of Clostridiales bacterium. Taxonomy (GTDB): domain Bacteria; phylum Bacillota; class Clostridia; order Oscillospirales; family CAG-272; genus DTU064. Next base: position 20,156 of record JAAYLD010000087.1, on the reverse strand, counting down.
AGTAACTTCTATTATATAAACTGAATATGTCATTTGCTTCATTAATAATAAAATAAAATGCGAGATAATTCGACAGTGTTGCTACGAAATAACCAAGAAGCATCATTATCAATATATTGTCGCTGCTAATTTCAACTGGGATGCCAAAGCGCTCGGCATTGTAATTAAGGCGTTTGCTAAGCCTATAAAACCATATAATTCCGTAAATTCCGCATGTGATGATTGAAAGAAAAAAGGCCGTTAGATAGTCCTCTGTATATTGACCATCACCTTCACATACTTTATTTACATCATTGGCGAAAGAAATCCAAAAAAATATCTGATAAATACCGCAGGTTATAAATGAAAGGAGTAAAAACGTCCAAAAATCTCGTTCTTTAATCATTATTTAATACCCTCAAATATTCTTTTACTTAATTTTACTATCAACCCATTGCTTAAATCAATAGAAACGATGTCGTTTGCAAAAAAAATAATTCGCACGATGTAAACGGATATATATAAGACAATAAAAGAAAGAGCAACGGCATGTGAAGTTCGTCTTTTTAGTGAATTATCAAACATCATATACGCAACCAATAGCGGAACTGTCGGTAAAAGAGGGTGATAATAAAAAGCTTCACGAATTGAGCCTTTGAGGGCGCAAAAAAGGGCGCGCGACATCCCACAACCGGGGCATGAAATACCGGTTAAAAATTTAATCGGGCAACCTATGGTAAGAGATGTAAGTGTTAGATATAAAGCAAGGGTGGCAAGAAGAACGAGCTTTTGGATGACTTTTTTTCTCCTGGGCGTGTTTTCTGATCTTTTAGAGCCGGTCATGTGTTTCCGCCTTCATTTTTTATTTTCTCCCAATAAGCCTTTGCCGCCGCTTCTGTTTTATTGTTGCCGAAATGGTAGTATTGACGCCCGACAAGGTCATCTGGCAGATACTGCTGAGGTACCCAGCCGGAGGGGTAGTCGTGCGGGTATTTATAGCCTACAAACATAGGGCCGCGAAGCGGTACTGGAATCTCCTGACCGAGCCCCGCCTCAACGTCGGCCATCGCTGCGTTTACTGCTGAGTATGCGGTGTTTGATTTTGGAGCTGTCGCAAGCATGATAGCGGCATTGGCAAGCGGTATTCTTGCTTCCGGCATACCGAGCTGTTTTGCGCTCTCACAGCAAGCGTATGTTATGGCGGCTGCCATCGGGTACGCAGCGCCAACATCCTCGTTTGCTATAACAAGCAGCCTGCGGCAGACGGATATGATATCACCGCCGGCAAGAAGCTTTGCAAGGTAAAAGACGGCGGCGTCCGGGTCGGAGCCTCGTATTGATTTCTGAAGAGCAGAGAGCAGGTTGTAGTGTACGTCCCCACTTGTGTCGTAAGCTCCTATTGATGATGGCGCAAGCTTATGCAGCGTATCTGTTGTAATCTCGCCGTCTGACGTATAAATAGCAGTTTCAATTAAAGTTATGCCGTGCCTGACGTCCCCAGCCGCTGCCACGCCAAACGCAAGAAGTGTTTCGTCTGTAACAGTAATTTCTTTACCGATTGCATTTTTTATATATTCAAACGCGCGGCGCAGTGCGGGGAGCATGTCGGATGGCGAAACAGGCTTAAATTCAAATACCGCACAGCGCGAAAGGAGAGACGAATAAATATAGTGATAGGGATTTTCAGTGGTTGCGGCAATCAGCGTCACACGCCCGTCCTCGACGTATTCAAGGAGCGATTGCTGCTGGCGGCGGTTGAAATATTGTATCTCATCAAGGTATAAAAGAAGCCCGCCTGAAGCAAAAACACTGCTTGTCCTTTGCATGGCGTCTTTTATATCGGATGATGAAGCTGTTGTCGCATTCAGACGCACAATCGGCATACCGGACATTTCCGCTATAATGGCAGCGGCAGTTGTTTTTCCCGTGCCGGGCGGGCCGTGGAATATCATATTCATTGTACGTCCGGCGTCGACAAGACGGCGAATCATGCCTTCCTTGCCGAATAAATGCTGCTGACCTACAATTTCATCAAAATTTTTCGGGCGGAGGATATCCGCTGCCGGTCTTCTGTCCATCATATGTGTTCTCGCTTTGCTATATGCGCTATGCGCTTGCTCCGCGCTTTGTTGCAGTGCTTAGGCGCGGTGCTTTATAGCTGTTGCGCCAACCTCCACCATATATTTTTTACAACAATAGTTTATATTAACACCGTATGGCTGTCAAGCAAAGGAGTAAATGGGGCAGATAATTGCAACAACAGCAGTACATCAAAGAGACGATATGCGAATAAGATGTATGGTAGGGAAAATATATGCGGAGGGTTGCAGCTTTGGCTATAAGAAGCGCACAAGAAAATCCTGTGTACTACGATGCAGCCATCAGACGTCAAACGATTGTAAGTGGCGTGGTGACGTCCCGGCTTTACATAAATACTGCCGCACATACTCCCGGCGGTGACGGCGAAGCTGCAGCGCCGTGCGAGCAGATAGAGGCATTTCTTAAGCGCTGCTCTGAAGCTACGGAGCAATATTATCAGGACACATTTGCGCCGCGGGCTGAGAATTTATACACAGATGCGACAATGCGTGAAAAGCTGCGTTTCCGGCCCTATGTGCTGTCTGCGACCTCAGAAATTAAAACACGCGGCAAGCGTATGGAGGTCATATTTCACGTCATTGTATCACGTGGAGGAAGGGTAATATCACGCGAGGAGGTGCGAGCTGTTTTCACCGCTCGTCATGGGGAAGCATTTTTAACACAAGTGAGTGTGCCATCGCAACACAAAGATAAAAAACATAAAAGGAAAAAGCCCCGACAAAAGAAGAGCATAAAAAATAAAGGAAAGAATAAAAAGAAGGGCAGTGGCTGATATGTTTTTTCACGGGACAAGCTTCTTATTTCGTTAAATATAGATAATTACCGCTTGCTAATAATCCATATAGGTGTTAAAATGTCAGCAGGGTAAATATTACACTTAAAGTATTACGTTTAAATACAGGAGGAGATATGCTTAAGACAAAAAACTATGAATTTTGGTTTTTGACTGGTTCTCAGGATCTTTACGGGGATGAATGCCTTCGCATTGTTGCCGAGCATTCGCAGAAGATTGTTTCGGAGCTGAACGCTACAGGTAAGTTTCCGTATAAAATAATATGGAAACCAACGCTTATCGACAGTGTGTCGATTCGTGAGACACTCTCGGCAGCAAACGCAAATCCGGATGTTGCCGGCTGCATCGTATGGATGCACACGTTCTCCCCCGCAAAGATGTGGATACGCGGTTTTAATGAATACAAAAAACCGCTCCTCCACCTGCATACACAGTTCAACCGTGACATTCCGTTCGATACTATTGACATGGATTTCATGAACCAGAACCAGTCAGCGCACGGCGACCGTGAGTTCGCTCATATACTGACACGTATGGGTGTGGTTCGCAAGACAATATCCGGTCACTGGACAAATCCTACAGCTCAGGAGCGTATAGCTGACTGGATGCGCACTGCTATCGGCGCGCTTGAGTCACGCTATATGCGCATACTCCGCGTTGGCGATAATATGCGTAATGTTGCCGTAACTGAAGGCGACAAGGTTGAAGCTCATCAGAAGTTCGGCTGGGAAGTCGACGCATACAACATCACAGACATTGCCGAGTACGTGCAGGCTGTTTCCGATGCTGATGTAAACGCGCTGACCGACCAGTACTACGCCGAATACGACATAATCACCGACGGGCGTGACGTCGCCGAATTCCGCGCTCATGTCGCTGAGCAGGCAAAAATCGAAATCGGCTTCCGTCGCTTCCTTGAGGAGAACAACTATCAGGCCATCGTCACAACCTTCCAGATGCTCGCAGGGTTAAAACAGCTTCCGGGCCTCGCTATCCAGCGTCTAATGGCTGACGGTTACGGCTTTGGCGCTGAGGGTGACTGGAAAACAGCAGGTTTTGTCCGTCTCTTTAAGCTCATGACAGCCGGAAAGCCTGGCGCCAAGGGTACATCCTTTATGGAGGACTACACATATCACCTCGAACCCGGCAAGGAAGCTATTCTTCAGGCTCACATGCTTGAAATATGCCCGTCTATTGCAGCAGGGAAGCCTGCTATTCGCGTCAACCCGCTTACAATGGGAGAACGCGAGGATCCCGCCCGCCTTGTCTTTACAGCGAAGCCGGGCCGCGGCATAGCTTGCTCATTAGTAGACCTCGGCAAACGCTTCCGCATGATAGTTAACGAAGTTGAATGCTTACCGCAAGACAAACCAATGCCGAAGCTTCCGGTTGCTTCCGCCCTCTGGCGTCCGCTTCCTGACTTTGCGACAGGCACAGAAGGATGGCTCATCGCCGGCGGTGCTCACCACACGGCATTTACCTATGACCTAACAAGCGAAAACATCGCAGATCTCTGCGAGTTCTTTGGCATTGAGTGTGTCATAATCGGTGGGGGAACGACAATTCAGTCACTCAAACGTGACCTGATGATCGGCGAGGTATACTTCGGATAATTAGCATAAAAGCAACAAATAGCATTTAAATAAAATAAGCTGAAAGCTGGGTTATTAAAACCCAGCTTTCGGCTGTCCGCATAAGTAAAAAAAGAAAATGTGCGATAAGGTTTTATGTTATTTAATCAAATCCGGTTTTTCGTGTAATCTCTTTCAATAATGGCCTTTGCCTCAGCTTCATCGGCGGAAAGGCGCGCGCGGAGCTCCTCGGCTGATGCAAAAGACTCTTCTTTTCGTAAGAAATGTAGAAATTCAATGCGCAGTTTACGCCCGTAAAGCTCCGATACAGGGCGCGGAAAACGCAAGAGCCGCGTGTCGGCTGTACGGTGAATGGCAGAGTCACAAAGCGTGCGGATATTTGTAATACCGTACCACGACTTATGCCCAATTATGGCGCGTGTCAAATAAACACCGTTTTTCGGAATAAGGCAACCTTCGCGTATAACCTGTCGTACACACGGCAGCTCCCCTTCGCATGATGTGCCAACTGCTAAAGTATTAATGGAGAACGGACGTCCAAGAAGCTTCTTGGCTTCCTCCGTATTACCGTTTTCTATGGCGCGTCGAACAAGCGTTGAGCTGATGACCTCACCGTCAGATGTGACTGGGGGCACAACCTTAACCTCAACGCCGCGCGCGGTAAAGTATTCATATAAAAAATCAGGCGATCCGTTCTTGCCTGCGCCGAAGGTGTAATTAAATCCGCACGAAACAAACATAGGATGAAGCGTCTTTGACAAAAGGTCGAGAAACTCCTCAGCCGATAAAGACAACAGCTCTCTCGTTATCTCCGGCATTATTAGATAATCGACGCCAGCCTCACGAAAAAGCCGCTTTTTTTCATCAGCATCGCATATGAGCGGCATTTTGTTTTTATTGAAAAAATTATATGGTATGTCCCTAAAGCAAAAGACAGCAGCGGCGCAGCCGAGTCTCTTTGAGGCGGCTACAGCCTCGCCAACGACAGCGGCATGACCGATGTGGAAGCCGTCGAACGTGCCGAGTGCTACGGCACATGGGGATTTCATTTCACGGTAAGGGTTTTTATATGTTGTCATTTTATTAGTGATATCCTATATAAAATGTTGATTTATTTTGCTTAGTCATATTTTATTTGATGTCAATCATATTATCACATAGATTTGCTTTATGCAACATACAGTGTGTCATATGACTTAATTAACTGTGAAGATTTATGTATTTAGAAATTTTAATAAATTTTAGCGCGCTTTTTATATTACTAATTATTATAAATTGACAAAAGTAATTTTTTATATTAACATTATTAAGATAATTAATAGTTTGACAAATACACATAAAACATAGAAGGATATAGATTTATAAATGCCAAAAAAGTTAAGGGGGGTTCGCGTACCCCACAATAAAAATACGGCGGGTTCTGTGCCGATAATAATGCCGCCACCGCGTTTTGTCACAATTCCTCTTGTTATGCATATCGGCGCGCCGTCGGTGTGCATCGTAAAACCGGGTGATCACGTAGATGTCGGACAGCTTATAGCGGAAGCGGGCGGATATGTCGGTGCGCCGATTCATTCAAGCGTTTCCGGCACGGTTCGTGAAATCACAAGTGTCATGACGACGGCCGGCAATCCGGTGCCTGCCGTAAAAATTGAATCAGACGGACTTATGACAATATCGCCGGTGGTAAAACCGCCGGTTGTGAATGATTACGACAGCTTTATTGCCGCCGTGCGGGCAAGCGGAGCTGTTGGCCTTGGCGGCGCAGGGTTTCCGACATCCGTAAAACTGGACGTCAAGGACACCTCCCGCATAAAAGAAATTATTATAAACTCCGCTGAGTGCGAGCCGTATATCACAAGCGATACCCGCACAATGATTGATCGCGCTGATGATATTGCGGAGGGCTGCCGGCTGCTTGAAAAATACCTTAATGTTAAAAAAATACATATAGGCATTGAAAAAAATAAGCCTGAAGCCATAGCTTCTATGCGACGGCTCGCCGCTAATGATCCAGCAGTTGAGGTTCGTGTGCTGCCGTCGTTTTATCCGCAGGGTGGGGAGAAGGTTATAATCTACAGCATTACAGGTAAGATAGTGCCTGAGGGCAAGCTGCCGATCGACGTTGGCACAATCGTTATAAACTGCACAACGCTTGCATTTATTGCATCATACATTAAAACAGGCATGCCGCTCGTCGAAAAATGTATCACCGTTGATGGCCCCGCCGTCGCGTCTCCGAAAAACGTCATTGTTCCCATCGGCACCGCTATGTCGGAGGTATTTGAGGTTTGCGGCGGTTTTAAAAAGACTCCTGCGAAATTTTTGCAGGGTGGGCCGATGATGGGGCTTGCCGTTTATTCACCGGATACGCCTGTTATTAAAAACAACAACGCAATTCTTGCCTTCGACAAAGATACTGCCTTGAAGCCAAAAGAGACAAGCTGCATCCGTTGCGGGCAATGCTCGGCATACTGCCCGTACAGGCTTGATCCGGCGGAATACGGGCGCGCGCTCAAGGCAAATGATGTCGAGAAGCTCATAAGGCTCAAAGTTAATTTGTGTATGGAGTGCGGATGCTGCTCATATATTTGTCCGGCAAGGCTACCGCTCGTCCAGCAAAACAAAATGGGCAAAGCACTCGTCGCCGAATATCAAAAAAAGAAAAAAGCGGAGGCTGGGGCGGCGAAATGAACGAACTGCTAACTGTAAACGTATCACCTCACATATATACAAAGCGCGACACAACATCAATAATGCTCGACGTTGTGATCGCTCTTTTGCCGGCATCTGCCGCAGCCATCATATTTTTCGGCTTGCGCGCGGCTATTTTAATAGCATCCTGCACCGTGTCGGCTGTACTTTTTGAGTTTATATTCAATAAGATAGTCAAAAAAGATAATACAATCAGAGATTTATCCGCCGTTGTAACAGGACTTCTCCTTGCGCTGAACCTTCCGGCCTCAGTGCCGGTGTGGCAGGCTGTTCTCGGAAGTGCTGTCGCTATTATCATTGTAAAGTGCCTTTTTGGCGGCATTGGCGACAACTTTGCCAACCCTGCCATAACGGCTCGTGTCGTGCTGCTGCTTGCTTTTCCGGGCACTGTGACAGCGGCTGTTTTCCCATCGGAGAAATTTACTGATATAATATCCGGCGCGACGCCTCTTGCCGTTATCTCGGGGCAGGAGGGAACGCTTCCGTCGCTCTTAGATATGTTCTTTGGCGCGCGAGGCGGCGCAATCGGCGAGACAAGCGCGCTTGCGCTTCTCATCGGCGGTGTTTACCTTCTTGCGCGGCGCGTTATCACATGGCACACACCCGTTGCCTTTGTCGGCACTGTGTTCATACTTACACTGCTGCTCGGTGAAGAGCCGCTTTATCAGATTATGTCCGGCGGACTTCTTATCGGGGCTATATTCATGGCGACCGACTACACGACAAGCCCTACGACAGAATGGGGAAAGATTATATTCGGTTTTGGCTGCGGGCTTTTGACTGTAATTATACGTGTGTGGGGTACATACCCGGAAGGTGTTTCGTTTGCTATTCTGTTTATGAACATACTCTGCCCGTATATTAACAGGTGGACGGAGCGTAAGCCCTTCGGAGGTGTACCACAATGAAAAAACGCGAAGCTATAAAATCTGTTGTTGTCCTAACGGTGATATGCGCTGTCGTTGCACTGATGCTTTCGGGGGTAAATGAACTGACAGCGCCGATAATAGAAGAAAACCAATCGAAGGGCGAGTTTGATTCGTTTTATGAGGTAATGCCGGATGCCGAGGGGTTTGAAGAGGTATCTTTAACCGGGCTTCCCGAAACGGTCAAGGCTGTTTATAAGGATACGGGCAACAAAGGCTACGTTGTGCTTTTGTCGACGCGCTCGCAGTATACGGGAACCTCTAATATGGGAATAACGGTCGGCATCGGCACTGATGGCAAAATCGTCGGAATAACACTCACATCCTATACGGAGTCAAAGGATTTCGGCCGCGAAGAATACCCGAAAACTTACATTGGAAAAGATTCAGCGCTTGTCGGCGTTGACCTTGTGGGAGGGGTCACATATTCGTCGGCAGCTTTCCGCGATGCGGTATCTGACGCTTTCACAGCGCTTATATCAAGTGGGCTTATTTCCGAGGACCAGAAGTCTGATGCGCAACTCATTGATGAGCTGAAAACAGTCGCCCTCCCCGGCTGTGCCAATAACCTTGGCAATGCTATGTTAACGCAGATTGAGGTGTCAGGCTCGTATATCAAAGAAGCGTATGAAGCTAATAACGGCTGTGGCTATGTTTATGTGCTTGATGTAGATGGCACGCCTCTTGTTTGCGGTGTCGGGGCATTCGGTGACGCCGTATGCTACGCGCTTGACGGAACTGATGTCACAAGTGACGCAGCATACGCGAACGCAATAAGCGAGGCTGTCGCCGTAAACGCTAAAAAGTCTGAAGAGGCGGCAGTAGCTAATATTGAACTTATTGCCCCTTACGTATATGCGGGTGATGATGCGACGATAACCGCTGTATCACCCAAAGGCATATTCAATACTGTTACGGGTGCGTTTGAAATTACCTCTGACAGCACAAAATCGTATGGCTTTGTATCAGTTGTCTTCGGATACAGAAACCAGCCGATGAAGATGATATATATACTTGACGAAGACGGCGCCATTGTTGCGTTTAGAAGCGCGGGCGAGCTTATAATACTTGATTCGGAGTATTACAGTGGCTACACGCTTGACGAATCAGCGTATAAGGCAAACTTTGAAGGCTTGACAGCCGAAACGTTTGATGAGAGCGTAACGCTGATATCCGGCGCTACAATAACAGCGAATGCAGTTGCGACAGCAACTCGCGATGTGTTTGCCGCATTTGATGCGCTTGTGACGGGGGAGGTTGAGTAAAAATGAGTAAAACAAATAAAAGTAGTTTATCAATTCTCCTCCGCGGGATTATTGCTGAAAACCCCGTGCTTGTACTCGTCCTCGGCACATGCCCGACGCTTGCACAGACGGGCAGCGTCATCTCCGCCGTAGGCATGGGCATAGCGGCAACGGCGGTGCTTGTGTGCTCGAATGTCGTGATATCGCTTTTAAGGCGGGCTATACCCGATACTGTGCGCATTCCATGCTACATCGTTGTTATCGCCGGATTTGTTTCTGTTGTTCAGATGCTGATGAACGCTTATTTACCGGCTCTTTATGACATGCTCGGTGTTTACCTTGCCCTGATTGTTGTCAACTGCATCATTCTTGGCCGTGCAGAGATGTTTGCCAGTAAAAATTCCGTCGGCGCGTCAGCGCTCGATGGTCTCGGGATGGGAATAGGCTTCCTTCTGACGCTTTTTGTCATGGCGACAATTCGCGAGGTTTTAGGCGCGGGTACATTCGCAGGCATTAAAATACCGTTTTTAATTAACTACAATTTCCCGATATTGAAATCACCTCCGGGCGGATTCTTCGTCTTTGGCTGTATGATAGCCGCCGTAAATACGATACTTAAAAAGCGCGGCAAACCCGTTCGGGAAAAGGCCGGCTGCGAGGGATGCCCATCGTTTGCAGCTTGTGAGGGTAAGTTCGATGAAAGTGTCGGAAAAGACGCTCGAGGGGAGTAAGAAGCAATGATAAAAACGCTTACGATAATATTTATATCGAGTATACTTGTTAACAACTACGTTCTGACACGCTTTCTTGGGATTTGCCCTTTCCTTGGCGTTTCCCGAAAGCTTGATCAGGCGGTTGGTATGGGTGTGTCGGTCATATTCGTCATGCTGTGCGCAACGGCTGTAACGTGGCCGATACAGATTTATATCCTTGATAAACTGGGGCTTGGATATCTTCAGACGCTTGTATTCATACTCGTGATTGCAGCTCTTGTCCAGTTTGTCGAAATTACGCTTAGAAAGTTTTTGCCATCGCTTCACAGCGCTCTTGGGGTTTATCTTCCACTGATAACGACAAACTGCATCGTGCTTGGTGTCGCTATCAACAACATTACAGACGGCTATAATTTTATTGAATCAATCGTTTCGTCGCTCGGAGTAGGTTTAGGATTCCTTTTAGCTATGGTGCTTTTCTCAGGCGTTCGCACAAGACTTGAGAATACAGGTGTTCCGGAGGCTTTCCGCGGACTGCCGATAACACTTGCAGCCGCATCAATAGTTTCACTTTCGTTTTATGGATTTGCCGGTGTCGTTGAGGGAATGCTCAGCTGACAAGGCTTAAAATTAGGGGGCATTAATGACAGGAATTTTGACGGCGTTAATTTTACTTTCGTCGTCCGGACTGATATGCGGAGCACTACTTGCCATCGCGTCAGTTTTCATGTCAACTGAAAAGGATGAGGGGGAAGTAGAGATACGCGCCGTACTCCCGGGCGTCAACTGCGGCGCTTGCGGTTATGGTACTTGTGATGGGTATGCGGCGGCGCTTGCATCAGATAATACAGTTAAAACAAACCTATGTATACCTGGCGCTGATTCGGTCGCTGAAAAGCTTTCGCAGCTTACCGGCGCGCCGTATGAGGGTGTTGTCGAACGCATTGCATATGTTAAATGCGGGGGCGGGTGCTCTCAAACTGTTAGGAAACACCACTATGAAGGCTACGGCTCTTGCTCGGCCGCAAATATGCTCTACGGGGGCATATGGGGATGTGAATGGGCTTGTCAAGGCTTTGGTGATTGCGTATTGGCATGTCCTGATGGAGCTATATCAATCGTCGATGGTATGGCGCGCGTCAACGCGCGCAAATGTACGGGCTGCGGCATATGCGTATCTGTGTGTCCGAAGGGAATAATAGAGATGTTTTATGACTCAAGCCGTGTCATTGTTACTTGTAGCAATCATGACAAGGGTGCTGTTGCCCGTAAAAAATGCAAAAGAAGCTGCATAGCGTGCCGCCGGTGTGAAAAAGCATGCCCGACGGATGCCATCAAGGTTGAGGATAACCTTGCTGTGATTAATTATGAACTTTGTACGGGCTGCGGCGAATGTGCGCGGGTATGCCCGACAGGCTGCATTGAGTACGCTGACTTTAGAGGAGTACATAATATCAATAATAAAATGTGATATTATTAAATGGCGGGTTTTATTTGATTAAGCCCGCCATGAATGATTTTATAGCTTCAAGGGGCGTTACAAAATAATCGCGAAAGAGTTCGTAAATGGCAGATACCATAAAGATACAGACAAAAACAAAAAAGCAAAAAGTCATAGCTGATGTGGCGCTAATAATACTGCTCATCGCAGCCGCAGTCGGCGCTTATTTCTTTTGGCTTTTTTCGCGCGACGTGGGGGCGTATGCTGTTGTATATATCAATGGAGAGGAAGTTGCAAGATATCCGCTTGCCGCCGACACGGAGGTAACGTTTAATACGCCCGACGGCTCATCGTTCAACACCCTTGTTATCAGGGACGGGAAAGCCGATGTTACCGACGCCGGTTGTCCTGACCGCATATGTGTAAATATGCGAAGTATAAGCTTTGAGGGAGAGACAATAACGTGCCTGCCGAACAGACTTGTCGTTAAAATCGAGGGTGGCGAGTCACCCGGTGTCGATTTACCATAATGCGGGCGGCGGTGTTATGAAAACTATGGATGAAAAAAGCAAAAGCGCCGCAAACGAAGGCGTATTCAATATTTCGTCGGAAAGAAAAAAAGGATTGAAACCAAACCTGAAAAGAATAAATACAAAAAAACTAGCGGAGCTATCGGTTTTCACCTCCGTCGCAATGATACTTTCGTATGTAGAGGCCCTTATACCGTCAGTTGGTATACCTGGTGCTAAGCTTGGGCTTGCTAACATAGCGGTCATTTTTATACTTTACCGTTTTGGATGGCGGGAAGCGGCTGCTGTGTCACTTGTAAGGGTTTTATTGGTTTCGTTATTATTCGGCAGCATACCCGCTATGATTTACAGTATAGCTGGCGCGACGCTCAGCCTTATCGTAATGGTTTTATTGAAAAGGACAGACACTTTTTCGTCAGTTGGCGTCAGCGTGGCTGGTGGAGTATCGCACAATGCGGGGCAAATTGCAGTTGCGGCTTTTATGCTTGGAACTAAGGAGATAGCTTATTATATGCCGGTGCTGATTATCTCCGGTATCATCGCCGGCATAATAGTAGGGCTGTGCGGCGCTGTTCTTGTGAAATATGTGAAGTATTAGACTAAATCTTTGTTTGTTAGCAAATAAAACAGCTCGCGAAAAGTGAGCTGTTGTTTTTTCGCGTGAGAAATGTTTTAACCTCCGACCTTCGGGTCATGAGCCCAACGAGCTGCGTTTGTTGGAGGAGCAATAACCTCAAGGTAATTTTTCACCAATCTTGCGGCTCCTAAATTGATGCTGCGTCGCTTCGCTGATTAATAATGAATCATTGACTTTATCTATTCCCAAAAACTCGCATCCAACGCGAAAAAATCTCAAAAACTGCGTTATTGTTATTTTGTTTTCATAAAGTTATACTGTAAACAGAAGCAGGGCCCGCTTACTTCTTGACTTAGGAGAGATGATATGAAACATATCGGAGAAAAGATAAAGGAACTGCGGCGTAAAAACGACATGACGCAGGAAAAACTCGCAGATTATCTCAATGTAACATATCAAACCGTGTCAAAATGGGAGACAGGAATTACAAACCCGGATTTATCGTTGATTGTGCCGCTCGCAAGACTGTTTAAGGTAACGACGGACGAACTTCTTGGAATGGAAGAGGCAATCAGCGATGCAAGAAGACTTGAGCTTGAAAAACAATACGATGAAACGACAAAAAGCGGGGATGTCAAGAAAAGATATGAAATAGCAAAAACAGCAGTAGAAGAATACCCCGGAGACTTTAATTATTTATATTGGCTCGCGAATGCCAAAGATTCATACGGATTACATCTTTGCGAAAAAGGCTCGGATGAGCAGAAAAAATTCAATGCAGATGCTTAGAAGCATTATAAATTTATAATTGAAAACTGTCCTGACAAGGATTTAAGAGACAGTACTATTCACTGTTTGGTTGTTGCGTTATCATCGTGGGGGCGACGTGCGGAAGCGCTTGAATATGCAAAACTATATTCAAATCCGAGCAAGCTTTTACAATGGCGTCTTGTCGGCGAGGAAGCACATAACATCAGCTTTACATGATTGAAAGAGCTCTGGATAATCTTATCTGGGAGCTTGAATGGGAAAAGCAGAATCTGCATATGCTGAAAGCTTCGGAGCAAATCATAAAGACAATCATATCAGACGGTAATTATCTTGTTTATCATGACACGTTAATGTTCAACTACATCTGTCAAGCCAAATGTCTGACACGCGAAAACCGTTTCGATGAAGCTATAGAAGCACTGAAAAAATCATATGCTCATGCCGTCGCATGGGAAGAGGTAAGGGCTCGCGCGAGAGAAAAAAACGAACCCCTATACTATACTTCTCCCATACTTCAGGGGCACCCGTTTTATATCAATGCGCTCCATGTCACCGGAACTTCAACAGCAACAGAGGATTTTCAGGAATATCTAACACAGCCGGAATTTGATCCCCTTCGCGAACGTGAAGATTTCATTGAACTCACAAAGCTTTGAGCAGTTTTTAACGTACAGGAATTTTTAATTATAAAAACAACAGCCGCCGAAAGGTGAGCTGTTGTTTTCTATATAATAACTATTGGTGTGCCATACTTTACACTATCGGTGAAAATCACACCTGTGTTTTACGCTCCATTTTCTAAAATTTTACGCGCCTTGCTTGCTTTCGCAGTTTTTATATTGTAAAATAAACCGTGTAAATGCCCCGAGACATAACGAAATGCTAAATTATAACGGAGTATAGTAAAAAACAATGCTGAAGTTTATTAAAGGCAATTCTAAGCTTATCATACGCCTGTTCTTAAATCAAATTGGCATGACAGTCTTTGGTCTTATGATATCGATGACGACGGCTGCCATTGAGACGGCAAGAAATGAGGGGGAACCTGTTGGCGCCGGTAATCATGTTTGGCTTTTCTGGGCGAGCGTGTTCGCTGTGCTTTTTTACCTTTTCATATGTTATGCAGCGCTATTCGATGAGGGTCAGCGCGATAAGATACGCGTTGAGGCGGGGCGCGTGCCGTATAAACCTGCAAAAGGTTTTTTCATTGCGCTGTGTGCATCCGCACCAAACTTTATACTTGCGCTTTTAGTCGTAATAACAGGTTTCTTTGGCAGAGAATCGAGTTCGTTCGCCTTCGCTTGGGCAGGAGGAGCTTCTGGCGTACTGAAGCTTATTGCTCTTTTATTCCAGGGTATGTACTGGGGAATAATGCTCCAGCTATCTCGCGTTGAAGTTATAGCGGCAATTCCCCCATACTGGTATGTACTGATTACCCTTCCGCTACTTGCCACCGGATTTCTTGGGTATTTTGCCGGGTTAAAAGATAGAAGCCTTAAAAATGCTATAAAAAAAGCTTTTACGCCTGTACAATCTACGAAATCAACAAAAGAAAAAAGACAATAAGTAATAAGTAATATATAAAAAAATGGTAAATCCCCCCACCTCGCAAAATAGTGCCGGGCGGGGGTTATTTTATGCTTATTTTTTTAAATACAATAATAGATTATGGATAAACTAACGAATGTAAATAATTTATAAATAAATTAATTTCGCGTTGAAAGAACAATTTTATGGTGCTATAATCACGATTGTATCAGGAGAATCATGCAGAGATACACCCCGGTAATACATGAGAATTACTGTATTTTGTATAGAAGGAGATAGTTCAGTGGGCAACAGAAAAAATAAATATGGCACAAAAGTCTTAGACAGGGATAAACTTATACCGCCGCGGAAAGAGGGCAATGCTGAGCCTAAAATGACGCCTATCAGAATGATAAACGAGGTATCACGCCTTTTCTGGGAGGTAGCACATGAGCATTATCCAAACGATATGATGCAAAACAGCTACCGGCTGATACTAATACAACTGGCGATAAGGGAAGGGCGTTCTCAGCTTGAGATTGCGCATGCGACGCACCTTAAACCGCCGACGATAAGCGTAACGCTACAGAAAATGGAGGCGGATGGGCTTGTTGTCCGTTATGTTGACCGCAACGATATGCGAACAACGCGCGTTTATCTGACGGAAAAGGGTCGTGACATCAACCGTCGCGTTCAGAGCCATATTCGAGCTGTAGATGAGATTGCGACGTCAGGCTTGACGGAAGAGGAAATGGAATCACTATATAAGATACTATCAAAGATTAGGCGAAATTTAATAGAGGCTAAGTCATTGTGAGGCTGGAGAAGCGAATGAAAAACAGAAAGATAAAAAGTGGTGGGCAGGTGAAGCTCTCGTCGTATCTGAAGCCGTATTGGCTGACGGCTATCATATCGCCCATTTTCATGATAGGTGAGGTTGGAGCAGACCTAATTTTAACAAAGAAGATGTCAATTATAGTAAATGAGGGCGTGCTTGTTGGCAATCAGAGTGTAATTATAAAAACGGGACTGTTGATGCTGCTTATTGCCGCTCTTGGCGGAATTATGGGGCTTGCGTGCGCGTGGACAGCAAGTGTCTCATCACAAAGCTTTGGTAATGACTTAAGAGTTGACGCATTCAACAGAGTAATGCACCTGTCACAACAGCAAACAGATAAATTTACGACGGGTTCGCTTATCACTCGCCTTACAAACGACATAACTGTACTGCAGAATTTAGTAAATATGATCCTGCGTATGTTTGTGCGTGCGCCAATGTTCTTTGTCGGCGGCCTTTACTTTACGCTGACTTTGAACATAAAATTTGGCTATGTCGTTCTTGCCGCACTGCCGTTTATTGCTATTGTCGTCATCACGATGCTTAAAAAAGTTAATCCAATGTTTCTTAATGTGCAAAAAAAGCTTGACCGTGTAAATGCCATTGTTCAAGAAAACGTAACAGGTGCGCGCGTTGTCAAGGCATACACACGTGAGGAACATGAAATATCACGCTTTGACACAGCTAATACTGATTACCGAGACACAGCATATGGCGTCGCCCGCATAATGGCATACATGATGCCGTCACTCAGCTTAATAATGAACATATCCGTTATTTTAATTTACTATATCGGTGCGAAGCTGATTGACGCTTCATATGCTGAAGCTATGAATGTCAAGCTGATGGAGTTTTCTGCCGGTGACGTTATGGCAGCAGCAAACTATATCACGCAGATACTTGCCTCTATTATGATGATAAGCATGATGTTTCAACAGTTTGCCCGGGGCAAGGCAAGTGCTACCCGTGTCCGCGAGTTAATCTCGACTGTGCCAGACATCACGGATGGTAATGCCACAGAAGCACCGGAGTATGGAACAATCGAGTTTAGAAACGTTTCATTCAAATATCCCGGTTCCTCGGGTGATTATGTTCTCAAAAACATTAACCTGACCATTAAACAAGGTGAAACTATTGCAATTATTGGCTCAACAGGTTCGGGTAAGTCATCGCTTGTGCAGCTGCTACCGCGGTTTTATGACGCAGACGAAGGAGAGGTTATCGTCGACGGCGTAAATGTGCGTGATTATGATTTACATACGCTGCGTGAAAAATTCGGTTTTGTCCTCCAAAAATCCGAGCTATTCTCCGGCACCTTAGCAGATAATATACGCTGGGGCAACGAAGATGCTACGGATGAAGAAGTCAAAAACGCGGCGATTATAGCGCAAGCGCATGACTTCATAGTATCGTTTAACGATGAATACGATACTGTTGTTGCGGAAAAGGGTGCTTCGCTGTCAGGTGGACAGAAGCAGAGAATGTCTATCGCCCGCGCCTTTGTGCGCCGCCCGGAATTTCTCATCTTTGACGACAGCACATCGGCGCTTGACCTCGGTACGGAAGCGCGCCTTCAAGCTGCGCTTCGCGAAAACTTGCGCGGTACAACAGTAATAATTATAGCGCAGCGTATAGCAAGCGTTAAAAATGCCAACAGGATTGCTGTCCTTGAGGGTGGCACTATCACAGCATGTGCATCTCACGACGAACTTATGAGGACGAGTGAGACGTATCGTGATATTTACCGCTCGCAGATGAAATCAACCGGAGGTGAGTCGGCATGATGGGAAACAGTGATATGGAAAAGCGCACCTCCCCCGATATAAAAACTCCCGTTGCCGACGCAAAAACAAGAAAGGCAAAAGCTAAAAGCGCAAAAAAAAGGACATATAAAGTTCCCGATGGGCAACTTGATATGAGTGCCCTTCGCATGGGCGGCCGCCGCGGACCGGGTGGTGGCCCTCCCGGTATGCGGGGGAGCATAATTCGAGAGAAACCGAAAAATGCGAAAGGCACTATAATAAAGCTTTTACAGTATATCGGAAAGAATAAAGCACTCATCTTTTTCCTTATCTTTATAATGATCTTGTCGACGCTGCTCAGTCTTACAAGCCCGGCCATTCAAGGAAAGATAATCGACTGTATCGCAATCAAAGAGGGTCATCTTTATGTTGATTTTGACGGGCTTGTATTATGGCTTGGCGCAATAGCAGCAGTTTTTGCAGCAAACAGCCTGCTTACGCTTATACAGTCGCTTTTATCGGCTAAACTGTCGCAGTGGACAGTCTACAACCTCCGTCGCGACCTGTTTGAAAAGATTTCTTACCTGCCGATACGCTATACGGATACGCATAAGCATGGCGATATCATGAGCCGTATGACAAACGATGTCGACAACGTGTCTATGGCAATTTCTTCTTCCATTACATCGCTCATTTCAAGTGTGCTGACGCTTTTTGGTTCACTTGTTATGATAATTAAGTACTGCTGGCGCGCACCGCTCATGATATTCGTTACAATGTGTACGATACCGCTTACACTGTTCGTATCAACCATGCTTGGCAAGCTAATGCGCAAGTATTTTGTGCGCCGCCAGATACTTTTAGGAAGCCTCAATGGGCAGATTGAGGAGATGGTAACGGGTTATAAGACCGTTATGGCGTATGGCAAGGAAAAAATGGCCGTCGATGTATTTACAGAAATAAGCGATGAGTTCCGGCGCTGCAGTATTAAAGCAACCGTTTGGGGCGGAATTATGGGCCCTGCGATGAACCTCATTAACAACTTAAACTTCCTTCTTATTGCTGCGTTTGGCGGTTATTTCTGCATAACAGGTTATATTACTGTCGGCGACATTCAGTCGATAATTCAGTATTCACGCCAGTTTTCAATGCCGATAAATCAGATTGCCAATCAGTATGCCAATATTTTAACGGCTATTGCCGGTGCTGAGCGTGTATTTAGCATACTTGATTCACCGCCAGAATCGGATGAGGGGAAGAGCAACATCACCGTTGACGAAATAAAAGGCGATATTGAGTTCAAAGACATTGATTTTGCTTATAATCCGGGCGAGCCGGTGCTTAAAAAGTTCAATCTCAGTGTAAAACAAGGTCAAAAGATTGCCATAGTCGGCGCGACAGGTTCCGGTAAGACAACGATTGTCAATTTACTTATGCGTTTTTATGACATTGATTCAGGTGAAATCACCCTTGATGGTATTAATATTAAAGACATTCCGAAGAAAACGCTTCGCAGTGCTATTGCCATAGTGCTTCAGGATACGGTACTTTTCTCCGATACGATAGGAGCAAATATACGCTACGGCCGCCTTGACGCAACCGACGAAGAGGTAAGGGCGGCGGTTATCACATCGAATGCGGACACGTTTGTTTCCCGCCTGCCGGAAGGGTATAACACACAGCTCACAGAATCCGGCGGGAATATAAGTCAAGGACAGCGCCAGCTTCTTTCAATCGCGCGAGCTGTGCTTGCAAATCCGAAGATACTAATACTTGACGAGGCGACATCAAGTGTCGATACCCGCACCGAAATGCACATTCAAGAAGCGATGATAAAGCTGATGAAAGGACGTACATCGCTGATTATCGCTCACCGCCTCTCAACAATACGCGATGCAAGCCAGATTGTAGTCATATCAGGCGGGCGGGTTGTAGAATCAGGCAATCACGACGAGCTTATCGCCGCAAAAGGTGAATATTACAAGCTTTATCAGACGCAGTTCACCGGATTCCAGACTTGATTTTACGGGAAATTATTATACATAAGCTATCTTATAAAAAGCACTGTCCGATACAGTGATAAGAGCCGCCACCGACGCTGGAGCACATGAGGTTGTGTCACGCCGACTAAGGTTTGACGTCATGCGCGGATATGTGGGGAAGTTTATCCTTCATCACTGGCGTACTGTCGCCATAAGGCCAATAGCTGAATTTTTAAAGATTATGGTTGTGTCTGAAATCTCGGCTGTGACCAATTTGCGATAAAATAACGTGCGAATTATTATGTTAAATGTAATCAGGTTACAGTATATAGTGAGAAATCGGTTATAATAGTGTTATAATTAAAATGATAATTAATTCCACGGACAAACGTTGCGTAAAGGAGTTAAAAGTGGCTGTTATAGCTATAACAAAAGAGAACTTTGAAGAAGAAGTACTGAAATCGGACAAACCGGTACTTGTTGATTTCTGGGCTTCTTGGTGCGGCCCATGCCGCATGATGGCGCCGGTTATCGAAGAAATAGCAGATGAGGTTACGGATGCGAAGGTCGGCAAGATAAATGTCGATGAGGAGCCGGAGCTTGCCGATGCTTTTAAAATTACAAGAATACCTACTCTTGTTGTATTTAAAAACGGCGCTGTTGTCAGCACATCGGTTGGAGTCCGT
>JAAYLD010000086.1 GCA_012522015.1 Clostridiales bacterium | reverse complement strand
GACGCATATCATTATAACATAAATACCCCGACTTGTTCTTAATATTGACACAAAAATCCGCTTATCACATCAAATCAGTTTTGTGACGAGCGGATTTTTATTAATTAATTTTGTGGCAATACGCCGCTTAGTTCAATTTATGCACAAAAGTCAAATTTCGATGATGCTTAGGTAAGCATAGTCAATATCCACGCACGCTGGCTCTTCAAGTGTTAGCATCAAGTATGAGTCGCCGGGGAAGGTGTATGTTGGGATTACGATTCCGGAGCCGGAGAGCGTAAGCTGCGAAGGAGAGGAAACAACGGGCCCTGTCGTGCGGAACTCCGTTTTTCTTTTACCGAGGGATATTGTCTGCAGGGCAACAGATACTTTACCCGGGCATTTTTGTTTACTTATTACCGTAGCTGAGAAACTGACGAGGTAACAGCTTCCTCCGCGCAGAATTATTCTTGTTTTTTCGCCGGATAAGTTCAAGCGGCAGCAATTTGAGCAGACATAAAACCAGGGAAGCTGTTCACCTTTGTGCCATTCATAACCGGGTGGTGTCCCGAACGCTTCGATTGGCACTGTATTATGACTTATCTCATTTGTGTCAATTTTGTTATTTGGGTGTGCATTTACATTAGGACTTACATCGTTTTTTTGTAAAGTATCACTTATCTTATCCGTATGCTCTGCAAAGACAGGCTCATCCTTATTTTTCAGTGACATTGTGACTTGTTTGGGACTTGTCACAACGGGTATATCGGGCGTATTCTGTGTGTTTTTTGTTTTGGCTGTGACAGCTTGGCTTTCTGCGCCTGCTTTAGCTGTTTCACTTATCTTTGTTGTTTGGCGTTTAATGTTATATTTAAGCGCTGATAGTATCTTTTCAAGCCTTCTTTTTGTAAGCGTGTGATTTTGCATGATGGCGTCAACGAGGGAGCCGATGCTTTTATTAATCTCCAGTATCCGACCGGCTGCGTCTCCGGCGTTTTCCTTACCAATTAGAATACTGGCGATATGCTCGACTATATCGCCGTCACCATCAGCTATATTGTTCAGTCCGATTTCTTCCATGGCAATGGAGGCAAGGAGCAGGTTGTAAGCTACGTCGCGCATTATCTCCGGGCTGATCATAGGAATCGTCGGTTGTGACATTGTATGATGTTCCTCCGTTTTTATTTTCTTTGTTTTTCGACATTTGCATTAGTGTTTCACACCGGGCGAGATTTTCGACAACTGGTGAACTCTCAACGTCCTTTATTGAGAAAGTAGGTAAATTGCTTCTATACAATTTATGCTAAATTTTATTGTTTTGTCACATTTACCGACATCTACACCCATGTGTATATGGCGTTGGAGGGAACATTTAATCATTTTTTTTCATAAAATAGAAGGAGACCAAATATTGCTGTGTCAAGTGCCGACGGTGGCGGCGCTTTATACAGGAACGAAGCAACATACCCATACAAATGCACCCCGGGGTTAAATGTTGTTTGTTTATAAGTGAAAAAGAAAAAAGTGGTTTTGGATGCGCTAATACATGTTATTGTACGCTATATGCGTGATAGCGAAAAGTCAATGACAAAATAACAAAAAATAAAAAAATAAAAGTAATAAAACTCTAAAAAACAAGGAGGTTTTAAAAATGATACATCCAGGTCTTTCACCATTATTCCCTTTAGTACTCCTGCGGAGACGGGGCAGATTTGGTTCGGGGCGCAACAGGTGTTATAGAAGAAATAGAAGATGTGTGCGTAGGTCACCTCATCGCAGACGCAGATGGTGAAATGTTTCGACCTTTAATAGAATTACTGCTTAAAGATGTGCGACACAATCGAGACAAACCTGAATAATCCGGCTGTAAGTGAAAGTAAGATGCCAAGGGGAGAGGCTCAAAATAAGCTGCACTGAAACGAAAAAGTAAGGAGAAGTTAAATATGTCATTACCGTTGTTTTCGGAATCATCTCCTCCGTTGACTCGCAGTGATGCGATAAATGTGATTCTTGCTTCAGTTGCTCTTGAGGAGCTTGGAGTTGGCCACTTGTTCAGTGCGGAGAGTGAAAAGATTAAATTTATTTTGAGCTTACTTCCAAGCATTCTGGGCGGAGGGGATGTAAAGAATACAAAACTTAATAATTTTCTTGGGTTAAATGAGAATACTTTAAAGACGATATCAGGCACCATACAAAACTACAAAATGTTTAAATCTCTCTTCACCGCACTTTTCAAAAGCTCTGATGCTCAAAAGAAAATAGAATCTGTTGACTATGTTGAAAAAGAAGAAAAACAGCCCGGCGCTGAGGAATTTTTCGGAGAAATAATGAAACTCTTTAATTCCGAGGGCACAAGTGATACAGATAAGAACAGTTCCGCCAGTTTTGACGTTTCGACTGATGCTGTAAATAAAGACATCTCGATGGAGATGGTATGTGCAGAAGATATAACATTGCCCGACGGCAGCACTACCACTCATACAAACACACATCCCGCGAGTGCAAAAAACACCGCGGGCACCACGGGTGAAGAAGCAGGTGCTAAAGAAAATCATGGCGCCTTTGGATTGCGTCCCGTTGAGATATCAGTGTTTGCATCAAACACGACTGGCTCGCTGATTCCCCTTGTCATGTCGGGAACAAATATACTGCTGCCAGATAGTCATATCTTATCTGATGATGTAAATGTAAATAAAGATAATACAGAATTTATCATCAAAAGTGCAGGGCTTTATAGAATTTCGTATCAAATTAACACGACAGTGCCTCTTCAGCTTGGTTCTCGCGTTATGTTAAACGGAGTACCACTCCCTGAGTTTGTAATAGAGCCTGATGCAGCACGCTCAAACTACTATTGTGAGGTGGTTGCTGACATTGCTGTAGGCACGGCAGTATCGCTTCAGGTGTACTCCCCGCATATTGTCGGGGCAGCAACGCTTCATGACAATTCATGCGGCGCTTTGCTTATGATTACAAAATTGAGCTGACTTCATTTTATTTGTGATGTCTCGCTTCAGCTAAATTAATAGACTACAATCGAAAAAAACACCTCCTGTTGTAGAATGGACACTGCAAAAGGAGGTGTTTTTTTGTAATATAAACACTCCGGTAAAAATAGCGGGAGCAACTATAGAGGAACAGCAATAATAAATTAATGAATATGTGCAGTTTTATTGTTATGTGTGTTAGAAGTAAAAAAGCTGTCCTGCTCCTTTTCAGATTAGAAGCAAGACAGCTTAATCCCGAGTATTTTATACGAGAAGGGTTTTGTCTATTAAGTAGCTGACGGTTAAACACATATGTGTAGGCGGATGTGTGATATAAGCAGCCTACTATCTCCGGCCGCCCCAGCCGCCCCATCCGTCCCAGCCGTCCCATCCG
>JAAYLD010000085.1 GCA_012522015.1 Clostridiales bacterium | reverse complement strand
CGCTATCAATCTTTATCAATGTATCTTGATGAACGCATACTTACTTGACGTTCCAGCTCCCGCTTGACATCAGCTTCTGCCTTCGATTCGCGCTTATCGTAAAGTTTCTTACCACGGCACAAACCAACTTCCATTTTCACGTGAGAACCTGAAAAATAAAGCGATAGCGGTATCAGCGTATAACCCTTGCGCGCTGTAAGGCCGGCTAACTTCATTATTTCGCGGCGGTGCATTAGAAGCTTCTTCGGCCGCAGCGGATCACGATTGTATATATTGCCCTTCTCATATGGGCTAATGTGCACGCCGATGGCAAAAATTTCCCCGTTTATTATGCGGCAATACGAATCCTTGAGGTTGACAGCACCTTTTCTTATGCTCTTGACCTCAGTGCCGAAAAGGGATATCCCCGCTTCGTATGTCTCATCAATAAAATATTCATGACGAGCTGAGCGGTTTTGTGCAATCAATTTTTTACCGCTTGCGTTCTTTCCCTTATCCTTTGCTTTAATATCTGCACCTGCCACTGATACATCCGCCGCCCGCGGGCGTCACGTTGCCCCCATAAAGGCAAAACGCATCCGCCCGGTGTGAGGCTGCCTTTCCGCCGATACGGATTTTCCAATTTTTGATTCTTTTATCGGCAAAATTCGAAATATTTATGTGAAAATCAAAATAATTCTTAACTTCATTGATTGTTACTTTCAGATTATATTATATCACATATTGATTGTCAAGTTCTACACAGGGTCAGAGAAACTTATGAAACTCTTGCTTTGATTGACATGGCGCTATATGTGGTGTATAATTTCATCTAAACAAAACTCAAAAAACACACAGCGGGAGGGAATTATGACGAATAATACCGCTGATTATAAAGAGAAATACAAAAGGTATATTGAAATTGCGCTAAAAATGGGCGCGACTGACGCCGTGCCCTTCCGGCTCTCAGACATTTGCTTTGACTCCCGCACGCTTCTGAAATGTATGTTTGGGTGCCCCGACTGGGGTAAAAACCACACATGCCCTTCACGTCCGGGAAGCCCGACAATGAAAGAATACCGTGAGATGTTTTCAAGATATTCAGGCGGCGTGATCATACATACACATGACAAGCGCACATCACAGCTTATATCATTTGAGATTGAAAGAGAAGCCTTCCTCGATGGTTATTACTTTGCAATATCGCTCTCCGACTGTTCGCTATGCCCTACATGCGCTGCCGCAACAGGCGAAGAGTGCCGCAATCCTCGCATGGCGCGCCCCGCTTTCCACAGCGTTGGAATCGACGTCTTTAAAACTGTAAAACTGCTTGGCTTGCCGCTTTATACGCTGTCCCGCCCCGATGAGGAGGAACAGAATTGGTATAGTGCCGTTTTCATAGACTGAGGTACCTTAAAACAATATATTTTACTTCCTGCACCGCGCGAGCGGGGCTTTTTATTTAAACAACAGCTGTTGCACCTCGCAAAAATATAAAACGCTTGACATTTATATGCGTACAATATATAATATTGTTGTAAAGATTTATTCTGGAGGAATAAACATTGGAGAGCAATGTTTGGAGCGCCGAGCATGCTTATTACTTCCATCAAGGAACAGATTTCCGCGCTTATGAATATCTTGGCTCTCATAGTTATCCAACAAATGATGGCTATAATGTTGTTTTCCGGACATGGGCGCCTCGCGCTGACGCCATATATGTGACAGGCGATTTTAACGGCTGGAGAGATGTGAATCCCATGCGGCG
>JAAYLD010000084.1 GCA_012522015.1 Clostridiales bacterium | reverse complement strand
GAAACGGGGTATTCAGCTAATGGTGGTAAAGATAAAGGGTGGATTGAAAAATATGCAGAGCCTTGGGAATTTAACTTTGCTGATTATTTATCATAACGGAACCATTCAATTTATCAAATAAGAAGTATATTATGTCTGAAAGTTCAAGAACATACATAATACTGCCATTGCCATCAAGCTGGGAAAAGAGGGTCGGCATTTACTGCTGTGTAAGTACAACTAATAAGATTGAATGGTATAGCCATGATATACAGATTGATTTGTTTCCTTGAACGTCGGTTTTCAGAAAAAAAGCTAAAAACCCATTGACACGTTCCCTTAAACGTAAGGTTCAAATAATCAGCCCAAGACATCAATCCAAGAGGCTCGAGCCATGTTGAGACGATTGTTCTTTTATCCCACAATATGTTGAATAATTTAATAATAAACCAAAACTCTAATTAATTAGATAAAAAAATCAATTATATAAAAAACCTCCGCTGTGGTGTAATTTACCTTAGCGGAGGTTTTTACATGGTAAGATATGTGTTATTTTTGCATAGAAATAATTAATGAGATTATTCGAGATGGTTAGAGTGCGTTTTATATTACGTAATTGACGGCTGCAAATCGGCTATGTAAACATGGGCTGATACACGATGATTTATGAATATCACATCAGCCCTTCAGCTAAAGCCCAGCCTTTTTTTAGCAAAAAGAGTCGGTGGAGTTCTTCCGTGGCAAGTGCCATTTTGGTAACCGAGAATTGTCCTTCCGGGTAGATATACCACGTATCCATAAGAGTGCTAAGCTCCACACAATCGCCGTGTTTGAAGAGATATTGATATTCAATATGGCAGGAATAAAGCGAGGGGACATCCTTTATCATCTCGTGGCGCCGCCCGTCGCGGTCGGTCACTTCTACACGAAAGCCGTTCATGTCGTGGATTAATGTGCCGCGGCCTAAACGGAGAAAGCCCTTTGAGTTGGGGAGAGAATCAACCACGACTTGCAAAACTCCGGACGAGTATATACCCGCTTCCACTTCTTGCCGGACACAAAGGCGCTCCCACTCATACCAGTCGGGAATGTGTGAGTATTCAGTATCACCCGTAATAGCCCTAAGTTCACCGTATTCCGTCATCTCCCATTCCTTACCGCATGCCGTGCAGGCAATACGGGTACCTGACGAGGTCATATTTTGCTCGCTCAAGCAGTTCGGACACTTGTATAGGACGCGGTGTAAACCTTCGGCACGTTTTTTGTCGCAGATACGAATACCCCGTTCCTTCTGCCACGCGAAATCATCATATTGAAACTCATCCGCGATACATTTGTTGATGTTGTTCACATCAAGCGTTTCCACCTGCTCTTTGGTCAGCAGCAGTTTGAATGTTGCTTCGGTGGGACATACCCCTCTATCATGGGAGGTGTCCCAGAATGGCGAATTGACATGATGCCCGTGGCAGATGAGTGTAACCACCGGTACATTCAGAAACTTCACCAGTTTCCCAAGAGAACGCGGCAAAACGGCGGTGGTACCACACAGGGAATACCGCGCTTCAGGATAAATCACGGCAACGTTCCCCATATCAATTACACGCTTAAGATTCTTAATAAGATTTGTGTCGTTCGTAAATTTCCTCTTGCAGATACAACCTAAACTCCGCAGTAACCACTCTCTCTTAATAAAACCATCGATTGCCACCACATAATTTGCATCGTTTTTCCCCAACACAGTAGATGCAATTATAAAATCAAAAAAAGCATTGTGATTGCACAGCATTAGAAACGGCGGTTTGAGGTTTTCAACGCCGTTCTCATACGTAATTATTGGCTTATGCCTCCATAAGGCCGGGGCGCAGAGGAGCTTCCTGATGGGCTTAAGATACCACTTTGTCCTGAGTGGCGGTTTGCTCATATCAAACCGCTTTATAATTTCTGCCATTCTATATGCTCCTTTTTGTAGAAGAATCCCGAGTTAGTTGTATTGTACCATGATTCGACCATTTTGAAAAGAAAAAATGATTTTTTGCTTTTCAGAATGTAAAACACATCACATAAAAATCGTTTTATAACTGCGTCGGTTCGTTCGCGTCACAAGCGACTACACAGGAACATCACACAACAACAAAAAAATTGGCATAGCTGGTACATATATATACCAACCATGCTGACTTTATTCCGAGGGAATAGATTCCTACGGGGCAGCACAGAAGTTATTATATCGCCGAAGTAATGGGCTAACCTTCTGGTTCGGATTTGACTGTACTTTTTTACTGAGTGAAGTGCGTGTATTGATAACAAAGCAGTAGTGTAGAATATTTAATATTAAAAAAGCTTATTGATTTGATTAAAAACCTCCGCTGCGATATACCATACATAAACGAAGATTTTTATATGTCAAGACATGAAATTTTGCAGAGAAAAGATTAAAATTAATTTGAGATGGTCGTGGTCGATAGGAAGGGGCATATTATATGCTTGAAACCACGATACCGGAAGAATCCATCATTTATTTTCCGGCTTGGAAGCTCGTTATTTTTATATATATTTTTTGTTCGGACCGTATTATAAATATACGTGAACAGTATCCATTATTTCTTGTGTCAGATACTGAGGAAATTGCGAAAAAACTCGATGTAAAGTACCCAAAACACCCACGCACCAACATCAGCACTGTAATAACAACTGATTTTATTATAACAATTAAGGACGAAAATGGAATATATTATAAAACTCATATTTAAAGACTATCTGGGCGAGCCCGTATATGTTGTGATGATGTTGACTCATAGTATGAGAAGCTCAAATACTGCTGCGCAGGATTGATATTTGAAGTTAAAGTATGATGAATAATTACTTAAGGAGTATATCCTATGATAACGTTAGAGAATATTATGTTGATTCCAAAAGGCGATATACAGGATGTATCAAAAAACTCAGTAGCAGTGATATCCCGCAGCTTGTAGAATGGTTGTCATTAAAGGATGATGACATTCGTTATTAAGCAATTCTCATCCTGCAGAGCAGATCAATATATTTCAATGATGTTTATTTATTTTGGGATACTTTTCGGAATAAACTCAAGAGCGATAATTCCTATCAGAGAAGCATTGGGCTTATGCTTATTACTGAAAATGTCAGGTGGGATGAAGAGAACCGAATGGAGGATACCATAGACGAATATCTGGAGCTTCTTTGTGACGAAAAACCAATTACAATTCGTCAGTGTATTCAATCACTCGGAAAGTTGGTGCAATACAAACCAAACTTAAATGAAAAAATAGTTAAGCGCCTTATTGCATTTGATATAATGAGCGTAAAAGAAACCATGCGCAAGCCCATATTACTCGATATAATAGCTGTACTTCTTACAGTTAGAAAAGAGCAGAAAACAGACGAGGCTGATGTTTTTATTCACAATGCGTTAATGGGAGAAATACTGGATAAAAAATCGAAAAAGCATATAGAAGTAGAACTTGAACGGCAGCATTAAAATATAGCTTTAGTTAATCCGGCAATAAGGTTTGATTGTAAATATTTATTATGTAAGTATGTCAAACATATTGGAGAGTCAACGATTAAGAAAATGGATATGGGAAAGATACCCGAGAGGGCGCATAGGAATAGAATTTGATTTCCGGAGATAAATAGTGAGCTGAGCTTTAAAGTCCTAAGAAGAGTAGTAGGAATGGCAGGAGTAAAAACGCTTATGATCTTCCCGGTGACTTCGCTTTACTTTTCCCTTGTGACGAGGTGTATATGGTTTGATAAACTTATGCTGAATGCCCATGCTGGCCGCAGCAGCCTTAAAAAATGTGGGGTGGTTTTTCATAGATTGAGAGGACCTGTTTGAAAATTAAAGGCTATATTTCTAAGACGCCTCGGATCTCTATTTTTCATCAGTATTAATAAGGGATTACCTGTACTTCATATCTTGTGTTGCTGTATTCATGCTGGAATAGGCACTTCCTTTCGGTAAAATTTTGCGTGGCAACTTAATTCTACCTTATGTGCCCTATTCCTGCTATTTTTTCTCCTCACTGTCCAATATGTATTATAGCCATATTAGCATATTATTTAGAAAAATGTAATAATATAGTATTTAACACATATGTATGGTATTATAATACAAAATATTTGTTTTTTTATTGCAATATACATATTTACTGAAGGAATTAATTAAATGGAAGTAAGAGATATGTACGAATACAACGACGGGAAGATAGCTCATATAAGAAAAAGCGATAAAAAGCTGCAGGGAATCAAAGAACATTCAATAAATACGGCGAAACTATGTAAACAGACCGCTAAAAATATACATCTTGAAAATCTCGGTTATCTTATAGGTATACTCCATGACATGGGGAAGTGTACTCAAATATTTTCTACATATTTAAAAATTAAAAACGGCATTAAAGCGGGGCGCGCAATCAAAGGCGATGTTCATCATTCGCCAATAGGTGCAATATTCGCGTATGAACGCTGGTATGGGTTGACAAGCGAGCGTAAACTTACAGCTCAAATAATCACTATGGTGATTTATGCACATCACAGTGGCTTTATGGATGTGATTACGCTAAGCGGTGAATCTCCCTTATACGATGCTCTTAAGCAGGATAAAGAACCGCTATG
>JAAYLD010000011.1 GCA_012522015.1 Clostridiales bacterium | reverse complement strand
GATGATTTGTATGTAGGGTCCAGATATTTTGCCACAGAAGTAGATGAAAGTTTATCCCCGTTAACTGCGCTTGCTTCGGCTTATGTTAACATGGTCCCTCCCTGTCCAACACGGCATGACCCCGATAATAACCTAAGTGATTACCTTGTTGATATGGCTAAAAGAGCCAAGGCTAAAGGGATTATTAGTGTAATTGTAAAATTTTGTGAAGCCCATTATTATTCATATTTGACTTTTCGGAGAAGGATAAAAGAGTTTAACATACCCGAATACTTAATTGAAACAGAACATGAAGGAGTTTCTCCCGCACAGATTAAAACGAGGCTGCAGAGTTTTATTGAAAGTATAAGGGGGTAAAGCGAATGAGTAATGAAAAGAAAAAAGTAAACCGTGTTAAATGTACTGCGAACATTTCAGGTCTAATGGATAATTTTTATAAGAATATGTTTGATGATACAAAAGGACCGATTTGTTGGTGTGTAGGAGCATGCCCTTATGAAATGTTTAGCGCCGCCGGTGTAAGGCGGTTTCAAACAGAAAACCACGCTGCCAGAATTTCTACCAGGCAAGAACAGGCTATGTTTATAGAAGTAGCTGAAGCGGAAGGTTTATCCGAGAATGTTTGTTCCTATGCCAAAATCAATATAGGGTTTGCCTTAATGATGGCTCGCGGTGAAGAGGACAAAATACCCGAGAGGTACAGGATACCTAAGCCGGATATGCTTTTTGCACTTAATACCTGCCCGACTATGATTCAGTGGTGCGATATGTTAAGCGATATTTTTAAAGTTCCCAAGTTTGTTGTGGATGCCGCCTATATCTATGATGAAAATAACTGGGATCGAAACGTTGAATACGTAAAAAGTCAGTTATACGATTTTGTCAGATTTTTAGAAAAGAATACCGGGCGACCTTTTGATTGGGCCAGGTTAAATGAAATAGTAATGCTAATGAAACAAATCGCAGTAGAATGGAGAGCTGCAAGGGAACTATATAAAAAGGTACCTACTCCGGCAAGTTTTCTTGATGCCTTGATAGCCATGGGGCCCAAAAATACTGTTCGCGATGAAGCTTCTCTCGCATTTTATAAAGATTTCCATAATGAAGTTGCACAAAGGGCAAAAGACGGAATTGGCGTATTGGAACAGGAAAAATATCGGATAATGTGGCGAGGGAATTTCCCCTGGCATAAATTAGGAACATTATCCCGCATGCTCGCAAAATATGATGCGGTAATAATATCCGGAGTATATGGGCTAGGTACCTACGGCGATCATGCCATTGATAATATCTTGCCCGATGGATTTGATATAAGTGATCCGTTGCGCACAATTGCAGCTGAACATTGCTGCCGCAGCTATACACGTCGTTTTGATTGGAAAATGGAACATGAGTTCCGCAGATATATAGATGAATTTTCTATTGATGCCGTCATTATTCATTCGCCGCGTACCTGCCGTCCCTGGGCCTTAACGACATATGATATGGCCAGAGAAGTTGAAGAAAAATATAAGCTTCCTGTATTGGTTCTTGAAGTAGATCATACCGATCCAAATTATTTTCATGATGCTCAAGTTGAGACAAGAATAAAAGCCCTTCTGGAAACTATCAAAAAGTGATTAATAGACAGTGAGCTTAGAAGGGAGTAAAAATGGATAAAAATAACAATCAAGATAGAAAAGATGTTTTTTTTGCTGGCATAGATGTGGGGTCAACTACAACTAAAATGGTATTGCTTGATTTTGAAAAGAAGATCAGAGTATCCTCTATTATTCCAACAGGCCCAATTATCAAAAAAACCGTTGATAAGATTATTAATATATGTTTTGAAAAAAATTTAAATAAAATTGATGACATTAAATACTGCGTTGCAACTGGTTATGGCAGAGAAATGGTTGACCTGGCAGATGAGCAGATTACCGAAATAACATGTCATGCGAAAGGTGTTAATGTAATATTTCCACAAGCAAAAATGATAATTGATGTCGGCGGTCAGGATAGTAAAGTAATCAGTGTAGACGGAAACGGAAGTGTTTTATCCTTCGTGATGAACGATAAATGCGCAGCAGGAACCGGGAGATTTCTGGAAGTGATTGCTCGTTCACTTGAGCTAAGTATTGACGAAATGGCCATTCTTTCCCGGCAGTCAAAGAAAAAAGTAGAAGTTAGCAG
>JAAYLD010000083.1 GCA_012522015.1 Clostridiales bacterium | reverse complement strand
GTGCTATCCTCTGTGCTATCCTCTGTGCTATCCTCTGTGCTATCTTCTGTGCTATCCTCTGTGCTATCCTCCGTGCTATCGTCCTTGCTGTCCTCGGTACTATCCTCAAGCTTTGTAGTATCGCTTTCAGCTTTATTTTTGTCATCCTTTGCGTTGCATGCAACAAGTGCAAATGCTGTAAGAATGGCAATAAGTATTATAACCAGTCTTTTCATTTTCTTTTTTTCCTTTCTCTTTTGCTTGGTTACGTACGTATAGACGTGAGCTTTTAAAAATAGTTCCACCTAAATTTAAATTTTTTATGTTTTTTTGCATGCGCCCACCATGTCTAATAGCTTTGTTAATAAAAATGCCGTAATACTTAGATTTTTTGACCTCTGCCATTTTATTTTTGTGTGTTGTTTTGATTTATTTTTTGTTAGTTTTGTTTATGGTAATATTTAGTTTTATTCTTCATGAAGCCCCTGTCAAGGCAAATCTTTGCACAAAACAATTAAACACTGAGACAGTTGATGCATATCCGCTATTTATTATTAAAGCTAACAATCTGTACAGTTTAAAAAATGAAATCACCACAGCACAAACCTATTCATATTATGTATTATGCTATAAAAGGTGGTGATGTGGTGTTAGCACAATACGACTTTATCAAAATGTCGCTTGGCTTAGATCTTTTTTTCTTAAGGATAATGAAAGAGCACTCATTCTTTCTTGAAATAGCCTTTATGCCGAAAGATAGAAGAGTGAGGGAGAAAGCAGGAATATTCAGACAAAAATTTGAGCAGCTTCTTAGTGACGCGACAGATTTAGCAAACGGAAACGTAAGCAAAGACACTATAAACTCTCATCAAGCAGTTACGCGATTTACAGGGGAAGCTGAGAGAGTCACTGAGTTTTATACAGGAATTCCGTTTAACATTGAGCTGACAAAGCGCGAGGAAGTGTTGCAACCTGCCGAATTTGGTATACAAAACGTAAAAACGGAACAAGCTGTTGACAGCCTTAATCGCAGAGCGTACCAGCAAACTGCAGAGCTCGTTATGTTTAAAGAACATATACTTGAATCCGTCCGATCATGCAGAATGTTTACGGCGAATTATCCTCTTTTAATTGAACATATAATCAGAGAAGCAAAGCATTATATGAAAATGCTATCAAAGCTCTCACGCAAAGAGAACATAATGAGCCAAGAGGATCTTATAAATCAGGAAATATTCTGGAATCGGCAAATGGCAGAGCACGCAAAATTCATCGCAGGACTTCTTGACCCGACGGAAGAGACGCTTATCGAAACAGCAAATATGTTCGGCGATGAATTCGACGAATTAACAGCCGAAGCTGAAAAGGCTGGCAGGCAGGCGATGAATATAGCAGGCGTTACAGAAAAAAGCCGCCATGAAACAATGAAATTGCAGGATTTTAAGGCGGCCGGTACAAAAGGCATATTAGAGTGTAAAATACAGTCGATTATTATACCGCTTCTTGGCGACCACGTCCTGCGCGAAGCGAATCACTACTTATGCCTTTTGGGTGTCTGTCAAAATTGAGATAGCAGAACAAATGCTAAATTCAGCACTTGCATAAAACAGTTATAGCCTGACTTTGAATAGTCAGGCTATAATGCTTTTCTTACTATTTTTTTATCTTTGTGTAATTTTGTAAAATAAATATGAAGTGGTATGTGCCAGCTTGTATTTAATGAATAAAGCGTATATAATTACTATGAATAATTATCTTTTTTATTTGATTTTACCAGCATAGATTAATAAGTGTGAATCTTGGGGAGGTGAACGCTATGGAGGCAGCCGACAGAAGCTTTGACAGAAGTGTCAGCCGTCGTTATCACCAGACAAGACACCGCCGACGTGCCGTACGAAACGCAGATAAAATAATAAGCCGCCGCTCGATGCAAACACAGTCCCAAGTGATATCGCAAGCGGAACAGCAAAGTGATTTCACTGACACCTCCGTTGCTGAAAATATAAATTTGACGCAACCGGCCACCGTTTGTGCTCCTGAGGTAGTATCCCAGGACACATCCGATAAGGCAGAATGCTTCGAGGCGGTCGATGCATGCGAAACTGAGAATAATAATGCTTTTGCCGAGCCGCAGACAAGTTCAGCACCGGATGTTTTTCTCGAGTCTCTTGATACGCTTCGCCCGGAGGACATCCCTTTAATCCCCGTCGCAAAAAGAAAGCTCACAAGAGCCGAAATCATCTCACAAATAGCCAATAGAATTGTTTTTTACGCGGCGCTTTTTGTTTTCATATACTGTGTATATGCGCTTGCAGCGACGTTTATTGAGCAAAAGCGAGGGGATGATTTTTACTCGACTATCTCAAACTATTACTCGGTTAGCGCCACAAGCGACAGGGGAAGTTCCGGTGCTTCAATAATGCTACCGTCTGTGAAGTCTGACGCCTTTGTTGCCGGCGTATCAGAGCCGAACAGCGGGGTTGTTAAAGTTGAAGAACGTGAGTTCAACGAAAAAGTCGAAAAGATGAGGGCGAGTATCGCTTCGCTTAAAAATAAATACCCTGATATTTATGGCTGGATTTACGTTGAAGACACAAATATCGACTACCCGATAGTACGCGGCAAAGACAACGAATTTTATCTTGACCACGCATTCACAGGAGAGCCGATGGCAGTCGGTTCAATCTTTGCTGATTTCCGCATTAACGATTATATACTCGACAACTACAACACCGTCCTATACGGTCATAACAGCTCTACTGGCAAGATGTTTGCGCAGGTAATGAAACTTGCGCAGGACGAGGAGTTATTCAATACGGCGAAAATTTATATTTACACACCGACAGGGCTTTATATATTTGAGCCGTTCTGCCTTGCCATTCTTGACGCAAGCTCTTACTATTATAGAACTAAATTTTCAACGCCGGAAGCATTTGTTGCATTTGCAGAAGATATGCAGGAAAAATCAATGTACGCAAAGAGAACCACTTTTACAGCGGACGACAGGATATTGACACTCTCAACCTGCACGAAAACAGGAATAAAATCACTTCGATACTGCCTGCAGGCAAAGCTCGTCGAAATTATAGTATGACGACAAAAAACACATATATACTGGACAAGCTTCTTCTCTGCCCCATCTGTAACCTGCCGCTTACAGCAGAGGGGAGCTCTCTGCGCTGCGAGAGAGGGCTCAGCTATGATTGTCTACTTCCGAGTACGTAAACCTTCTGCGACCCGGTAAGATGAATAATAAACGCGCTGGCGACAACGTCACTATGGTGCGCGCCCGAGCTAATTTCCTTTCAGGCGGATATTACACGCCCATTACCGATTATGTGATCAGAAGTTCTGACACACGGGGATAGAGAAAAGGAAAACGGTGCCCTCGCCTGTCCTTATATAGTCGATGCAGGCTCAGGGACGGGCTGGTATTCCATGAAGATAGCAAGCTCTCTTCATGGGGCGCTCGTATTTGGTATTGACGCGTCAAAGCACGCTATTGATATTGCATCACGTACCGCACGGCGCGCAGGGCTCAGTGACTTTTGCGCCTTTGCTGTCGCTTCACTTTCTCATATGCCTCTCCCCGATGGGTGTGCCGATGCCGTTCTTTCGCTCTTCGCACCCCTTGACATCTCTGAGTACGCTCGTGTAATCGCCCCCGGCGGTTATCTTCTCATCGGGTCGGCAGGCGCGCGTCATCTTTTTGGCTTAAAAAAGATTATATATGATGAGCCTGTTGAAAACACGCCGCTTAAAGTCGACGGCGGCAGCTGTTTTAACGTTATACGCCGCGAAAACGTTTCGTTTACGATAACGGTGCATGGTGAGGACGATATTTTTTCGCTTTTTTCAATGACGCCCTATTTTTACCGCACACCGGCAGAAGGTGCGGCAAGGCTTCACCAAATAAAGATGCTCAAAACCGAAGTTTCTGTTGATTTTACGCTACTGCGGCGAGTATAGCCCAGCAGTGCGGCGGAGGACTATTTGTGAAATTATCTGTATGTATCCCGGCTTATAACGAACGGGAGATAATTGCTGATGCCGTGCGCACTTTTACAAGCGCGCTTGATATAATAGCAAAAGATGACTACGAGCTTATCATTTGTAACGACGGGAGCACTGACGGAACCGACGATATAGCACGCTCGATGATTGCCAACTACCCACGCTTGCGTGTTGTCGGGTATCCTGTAAACCGTGGTAAAGGCTGCGCCGTGCGGACGGCTGTCATGGAAGCCGCAGGTGACATTATACTTTATACAGACTGCGATAACGCATACGGAACGGACAAGATAGCAGAGGTTTTGGCTTTATTTGACGCCGATCCCACAGTCGATGGCGTCATTGGCTCACGAAAAGCGGATCCTCGCGGGTATGAGGGCTATACGCTCATTCGCAAACTCGTATCAAAGGTATATATTGTTGTGCTTAAGTTATTTGCGGGATTTAAGATGTCCGATTCCCAGTGCGGTTTTAAGGCTTTCCGGCGTGCGGCGGCAAAAGATATATTCAGCAGATGTGAAACAGATGGTTTTGCTTTCGACATAGAAGCACTTTTGATAGCGGACAGGCTCGGATACAAGATAAAAGAAATACCCGTGCGTGTAATAAACCATCGCGCATCAAAATCAAAGGTCAGCATTATCTCTGACACGCTGCGAATGCTTCGCGATCTGCGGCGCATTAAAAAGCATGTTAAGCGCTGCTGTAGCCGATAATGTTTTGGCGATTTAAACATCTTTCTTCTTGTTTTTCAGTAAAAATATAACCCCGAGACAGCTTTTTACCGTCTCGGGGTGTTTTTTTAGTAGCGTTGATTATAAGGCTTGCTGAAGCATTTACTTTATCTCAATAAGCGACTCGCACCACATCGGCGGCGCTTCGTATCCCATAAGATTTACCATTGTCGCCGCGACGTTTGCAATTCCGAACTTGCCGTCTTTGTCCTCCTTTAGAGTATACTTATCGGGATTTTGATGATCATATATTATACAAGGAACCCTGTTGAGCGTATGGCTTGTCTTTGCCTTCGGCGTACCATCGGGATTATATTTGATTTTACGCGTTTTTTTGTCGATTTCAAACATCTCGTCTGCGTTGCCGTGGTCGGCTGTGATTACTGCGACGCCGCCCACTTCGTCAATAACATCAAGTATACGCTTCAGCTGTAAATCAAGCGCTTCAACACCGCAGCGTGTTGCCAGATAATTGCCGGTATGAC
>JAAYLD010000082.1 GCA_012522015.1 Clostridiales bacterium | reverse complement strand
CCTGTTATAGGTACGAGCGTGCCGGCACCTGCCCATTTTGCGATGTTATCGAACACACCGAGCCCTGTAAGAAGAGCAGTAATAAAAATCAGCGTTACGGAAGTTATAGACGTAGCCAAACTTTCAGTGACGCCTGAGCTTTTGTAAAGCTGTGTCAGCCCCTGTGCGGCGCAGCATATAGCCCCACCCGACAAAAATGCATGGACGCAGTTTTTGACGCACGGCGATTTTTGCGCGTGCGCTTCCACGTATTTTTTATATTCCTTATTCCCTATGTTCATATCTGATTAAGCGACAAAACCACAAAGCCTTTTTAAAAAAGCATCGACGCTGCTGTCAAAAAGCCCGTGTGGCTTTTCCCTTTTTTTTAATTCATTATAAAGTATTATGCTCCGCTGCCGGATTCCTTATTCCAACAGCGGAACATTCGATATGTAATATAAAATTAATTTATTTTATTAAAAACATAACCTTTTTTCTGCTGTTTTTGCGAAACAATAAATTTTCGGATCAAATCAAACGGCACTACGGTAAAGGCAATGAGCGCTGCTGAAGAAAGGTCGCGGGGTGAGAGCGGCGTTGTTCTGAAAACATCTCCGCCAAAGTATATGATTAAAAGCTGCGTCGCGCATGTGAGTAGAATAATTATAATAAAAGCAGGGTTTTTCGAGAGATGAGCCGCTAAATTAATACGTGGCGTTCTTGCGTTGAAGCAGTTGCATATGCCACAGAATATAAAAATTGCGAAAAACACTGTCATAAAGCGCAGGTAATCTGTCTCATAGCCGAACCGCTCCCTGAAAAATGGCAGTTTGAGATAGAGAAGGCAAATAGCAGTTGAAAACGAGCCTGTTGTAAGCACACGCAAAAGAAGAGGCGTCGGCAGTATCTTTTCGTCGCGGCTTTTTGAGCGCTCGCGCATATACTCAGCCCGCGGAGCCTCGCCAGCGAAAGCAAGCCCGCCGAGCGTATCCATAATGATGTTGACCCACAACATTTGGATGACGGTAACGGGTTTTTCAATGTCGATGAAGGGGCCTATCAGCGAAACGCCGACGGCGCACAGGTTCATTGTCAGCTGAAAAACAATAAATTTGCGTATGGAATCAAATATTGTCCGCCCGTATAGTATTGCACGGCCGATACTTTTTATGTTGTTGTCGAGTATGACAATGTCTCCTGCCTCTCTGGCAACTTCCGTGCCGCTGCCCATAGCGAAACCGACGTCAGCAGCTTTCAGAGCCGGCGCGTCGTTTACTCCGTCACCCGTCATGCCGACGACAAGCCCCAGCTCTTGTGATATTCGTATCAGACGCTCCTTATCGCTTGGAAGCGCTCGAGCTATGACGCGAATGCGTGGCAGAGCAGCCTTAAGAGCAGTATCCGTCATTGTTGCAAGACGATCACCTGTGACTACAAGGTCGTTATGTCCCTTTAAAATACCAATGCGTTTAGCAATAGAGGTCGCTGTACTCTCACCGTCGCCCGTTATCATGACAAGCTGTATCCCGGCGCCTGTTATTTCGGCAACGGCAGATTTCGCTTCAGCTCGCGGCTCGTCGCTGATGACGACAAGAGCGGCGAAGTCAAGCGAATCGGGCATCGCAAGATACATTCCTGCGGCTGATGCTACAAGGATGACGCGCATACCCTGCGATGCAAGCTCTTCATAGCGCCTTAAGATGACATCGCGCCCGTAAAACGGGCGACGCGAGCCATCGGACGTTATGCAGTGCGTACACCTTGGCATAAGTAGCTCCGGCGCGCCTTTGACAAGCGTGAGCATCCCGCTGCCACGGCGTTCAATGCAGGCAAGCGAATATTTACGCGAACTGTCAAAAGGTATGCGTGAATATATGCTTGACTGATCCGGTGTGGCTCCGTCGGCTATTAGGGCGTCAAGCAGCGCGCGGTCGGTAGCGTTTCCACCGAGGGCGCACGAACGCCCGCCCCTTGTGCCGCGGACGCTATCGGTGTTGTGGTAAGCGGACAATAGCATAATGTCATATATGGCAGGCGCGCGACGCAAAGCGCGAATTCCAGAATATTCAGAGTCGGCAGCGACAATTCTCGTCACCGTAAAGTCGCCGCGCGTCAGCGTGCCGGTTTTATCGCAGAAAAGAACATTCATACTGCCCGCCGTTTCTATGCCGACAAGCTTTCTGACGAGCACATTGTCGCGGAGCATGCGCTTCATGTTCGACGAAAGCACGACAGTTATCATCATCGGCAGCCCCTCCGGCACAGCGACGACAATAACGGATATTGACATGGCAAGCGCGTTTGTCAGCTCAACAAGAGATTTGCGGTAATCCTTAATTTGCGCAAGCGCGATGCCGATATTCATATCATTTTGTATGAAAAAAACGTTGAATAAATAAGCAATACCGATCAGTGCTGCCGCTACATATCCAAGGAAGCTGACATTGTTCGCAAGTTCCGTAAGCCTGTGTTTTAAGGGGCTCGGGCGCTTTTCATTTTGAAGCGACTGCGCTATTTCCCCGTAAAGAGTGGAAGCACCGACGCGGGTTACTACCATCTCACCGCCCCCCGAAACAATTGTTGTGCCGCGTAAAACACAAGCACGGTCGTCAGGCGAAAGCTCACCTTCAGGCGTGCCATCGGGATTTGGTGTTTTTGTCATATCACGGCTCTCGCCATTAAGTGCCGACTGGTCGGCGCTTAGTTTTCCCAATACCAAAAAGCCATCGGCCGGTACGCCGTCACCGGCCGATAAAATTACAGTGTCTCCGACAACAACATCGGAGACCGGAATTTCCATCACCCTGCCGTCGCGCCGGACACGGCAAAAAGTTGACTCCGAACGGCGTTGCAGCTTGTCGAAAGCACGCTCACTACCGCGCTCCGATAACGCCGAGACAAGCGTCGCTATTATGACAGCACACGCTATGCCTGCAGTCTCGTACCAGTCGACATCGCCTAATGAAACTAAAATATTTGCAATGAGGGCTCCGATGAGTATTCTTATTATAGGATCGGTAAAACCTCGTAAATACAGCGAAAGAAACCCGTGGCGCTTCGCCCGCACTATCTCGTTTGAACCGTATTTTGCCCTTGAGAGTTCAACTTCAGCACTTGTTAAACCGCTTC
Organism: Clostridiales bacterium; assembly: GCA_012522015.1. Classification (GTDB taxonomy): domain Bacteria; phylum Bacillota; class Clostridia; order Oscillospirales; family CAG-272; genus DTU064. The sequence goes on along the minus strand of JAAYLD010000082.1, from coordinate 12,315 downwards.
TGCGGCGCGCCTTCGTATAGCGGGAAGCAACCGTCGGTGTGTCGGCAGCCAACATAGAGGTTGATCTTGTGTATGCACCGGCAGCATTATCATCAATTGTTTGTGTTGCCCTCCCCGGCTCTCCGTATAAGCGCATCAACTTTTTGCCCCCAAAGTACGGTATTTTTCCATACTATGATATGTCGCCTTTTGCTTTAGTATGAAAAGAGGGGGTATACGAAAAGATTTTGCCGACGAACCTTGTTATTTTATCTCAAGAAAAAGATGTGATTATGGGGGCGCTGCCCCCATAATCCCCACCAAAGGGGCCATACCCCTTTGGAATCCCAATAAAAATGGTATCGCAAAACAAAAGCCAAGCTATTTGTAAGCTTGGCTTTTTTGCTATATTAAATCATTTAGCAACGACACAGATTTTTCCGCAGGACGTATCTATGATGCTTTCACCTAAAGGTTCGCACAGCGTTTAGTCAATATCGCAGCGGACAACTTCCGGTGGTGTATCAAGCTTCCATGGGTCACGTAAGAAGCGTTTCATATATTTTAATGAAGAAGCGAAGTAATAACCGTCGCAGATACGCTCATCAAGGACGAATGTTACGTCGATATACGAATGTTCCTCGACGCTCCCGTCGCGGTTTAACTCAAACTTGCGCTGTTTTATACCGAAGGCGCAGAAAATCGGCACATTTCCGAAGTTATAGAGATGATGGTAGACAGGCGGGATGCCGAGGCTTCCCATAGAAGTAATGAAAAACGAGCCATGGAAGGGGCTGATTCTTGTAAGGAAACGGGGAAGAAGACCAAAATAATCGAGGAACTTGAAAAAACCAATCGTAAATCTTTTCAAAAGACCGGGAATGTAATTGATAATCTTTGCAGTTCTATCGAAACTGCTGTCTTTAACCTGCCGGTACCCTTCGATAATGCGTGTAAACTCGTCATATATATCGATTGGTATTGCATCGGGGCGGAAAGTGGCTTTAACAACCGTATCAGGGGAATCGAGAACCATTTCTTTTTTGATGGTTAAGATTACTTCAACATAGCCATCGCGAGTATAGACTTTTTGCCCCGAAATGAAGCGGTTGAGAGCGGGATATTCTGCGACGCAGCGCAAATAGAGGGCAATCATGACGTGCATGAATCCAAACCCGACGTATCCCTCCCTGCGCTTTTTATTGATATACTCAAGCACAGTGTCTACGCAGAACGTTTCTCTAATAAAGTTCTGTGAGTCGGAGCGTTCTTTCATTATGTAAGGAACAATTTTTGCCATAGGGGAAAGCGAGCGGACGACACGCCCGTCGTTTCTGTCGCCCCAACGGCGTCTTTTCATCTTATCGGGGACGCGCTCTCGCACCTCCGTTTTCTTTTCTTCCATTAAATCACCCTTAAATCTTAATTTTTTATTACTTGCCATACGTTACGTTAATTATATCAAAAGATGAAAATGAATACAACATTACCGTTGTGGTGGCTACAAAAACACATGAAAATACATATACAAAAAGATCTGTCGTGCCTATTTTACCGCGTCGTTGTTTTTCCCAATACTGTTTGGTATAATCAAAAATATACAAGCGGCGACCTTTGCCCAAAAGGAGTATTTTTTATGAACCTGTACCAAGATTATGGTATAAAATACGCCTCCGCTATCCCGCTATCAGATTGCGTTATAACCCGCCCATATTTACTGCACCGGGCAGGGCTGATGTATGACAGCAACAGCAACAGCAATAGCGGAAGCGTTCTTATAATGCTCGTTCCATATTACGACGGCTCGCCACCCGGGAATATATCCGTTTGCTCAGCGCCGCGCGATTATCACCTTTATTTTAATGAACTTTTTGCATCAATTTTGCCAGAGCTGCAAAGATTGATGCCGGGGGCAATTTTTTGCGGCTTTTCAGACCATTCGCCGATTGACGAGCGAGACACCGCGGCAAAGGGTGGTCTTGGAGTAATCGGACGCAACAGACTTTTAATCAATGAAGAGTATTCATCGTTTTGCTTTATTGGTGAAATAATCTCCGATATACCTGCTTCTGATTGGCCGAGGCTGATAACAGGGCTTCATTCTGTGACGGCGCAAGAAGTAAAAAGATGCACGGGATGCGGCGCGTGTGAGCGGGCGTGTCCCGTTGGCGGCGGGCGGACAGCGGATGTGTCAAAGTGTCTTTCTGAGCTGACGCAGAAGAAAAAACTTACGCCTGATGAAGAAAAAATCGTTGCTGCAAACGGTTCTGTTTGGGGATGCGACGCCTGTCAGTTTGCCTGCCCGATGACGAAGAGGGCCATTATATCAGGAAGCATTAAAACACCGATAAAATTTTTCCGTGAAAATATTATACCCACGATTACAAATGAAATCCTTGACGACTTAATTAAGGCTGAAGAATATTCTCGCCGCGCGTATTCATGGCGCGAACCGGATGTGATAAGAAGAAATATATTGCTTACCTCCCGCAGTAAAGGTGACGAGGATTATAATAAATACAGCAAATACTGAAAGCTAAACAAATTGGAGAACACAAAAAAATAATGGAACTGACAAAAGCACAAGAAAACCAAATAATAGCTGCCGTAAAAGAAGCCGGAAGATACATACTAACAGCTCATGATATTAGAAGGGGCATTATCGCAAAGCCGGGTGATGATAATTTCGTCACAGAATATGACATCGGAGCACAAAGAATGCTTATGAAGCGCTTATCTGATGTTGTGTCCGGCGCTCGTTTCCTTGCAGAAGAAGCAGATGTATCTGCTGATACATCTGCAGATAATACTGCCGACAACACCAACAACGGCGCTATCTTTATTATCGATCCTATTGACGGGACGACGAATTTCATATACGGCTATCGTAAAAGCGCAATTTCCGTCGCTTATGTCTTCGGTGGCACTGTTGTCTTTGGCTGTGTATATGACCCCTACCTTGATGAGCTTTTTTATGCGCGCCGCGGTGTCGGCGCTTTTTTGCTTGCGGGTGATGCAAACCCGTACCCTATCCACGTGTCTGAGCGACCGCTTTATGATTCGCTCGTTTCCTTTGGTACCTCCCCTTACGAAAAACACCTTGCCGAGCCTACTTTCCACTTGGCAGAAGCTCTTTTCCACCGCTCGCGAGATGTCAGACGCTCGGGTTCGGCAGCGCTTGACATATGTTACGTCGCCGCCGGCAGATGCGGGCTTTTCTTTGAGTTTTCGCTCTCAACATGGGATTTTGCCGCAGCTGCCCTTATTCTCACAGAAGCGGGCGGCAAAATTACTGCCATAGACGGCAAACAGCTGCCTTCGTCTGACGGCAGAAAATCATCTGTGCTTGCCGGCGGCGAGCGTGCTCTGGCAGATTTTGCGTCAGCAGGGCTTGCCGATATTATCAAAGACACATTTAGCGATAGTTGTAAAAATTAATATGACCATTGAAGCAAAAGCAACCGTAGAAAGGAAGGAAGTGAGCGCACATTGAAGATCATATATTCGCCGAGCGCGAGGGTGGCTTTCAACTACATAGCGGACGCCGCAGGCGCCGACGCTAAAAATGGCATATATGCGTCTATAATCGTCCCCGACAGGATGTCGGTTACGGGAGAGGATTTGCTTGCGCGCCGCCTTAAGCCAACAGCGCAGCTATACTGTGAAGCTGTCTCCTTCCGTCAGTTTGCAAACAGCGTTTTTCGCCGTTACGGCGGGCTATCGTATCGTTACGCAGATAAAACAGTGCGCACGCTGCTTATGTGGCGGGCCATTCGCGAGTGCTCACCTCTTCTAAAAATATACGGCTCATTGGCAAGCGACCCCGCGTCAGCGGCGCCAATTCTTGCTGCAATATCGGAGCTGAAGCGCAGCAGAATCACGCCGGACGCGCTTGCCATTGCCGCTATGAATTTTGTCGGGAGAGGAAGCGATGATAATGATAACAGTTTCCCTGCCGATAAATATGCTGATATAGCTAATATTTATGCTGCATACGACAACATTTTGTCAAAAAGCTTCGATGACCCCGAAACAGAACTGACAAAGGCAGCAGAACTTTTATCAAAACACGGCGCTGAATTTTTTGCCGAAAGACGCCTTTACGTTTACGGACATTCTTCGTTTTCACATCAGCAGCTTGACGTGCTCCGATATGCTGAAATGTACTCACATAACATAACTATTGCTTTTCTTGCGCCGTCCGAGGCTGCAATGGCACGTGGGGCTCATATCGAATATGAAGCGATAGCCGACACAGCCCGCCGTTTACGCCGCATTGCAAATGAGGCAGGGAGCGGCATTGAAATAATAGAGCTGCCGGGTGAGGACAGCGTGCCGGCAGCGCTTGCGAGAAAGCTTTGGTATATGTCAGAGCCGAGGGCAAGCGCTGTAAATGAAAGCGCTCCTGAAGGCAGCGCTGACAGCGGCATTGTACTGGCAAAAGATGATAAATGTGACGACAAAAATAGTAGCGAGCGCATAAAAATATACGAATGTGCCGACAGGCGGGCGGAAGCTGAAGCTGCCGCAATTGAGATTACCCGCGCTGTCATGGGCGGCATGCGCTACCGCGATATTCTTGTGTGTGCGGCGTCTGTAGAATCATACCGCGGTATAATCGAGGACGTTTTTGACGCCTACGGCATACCGTATCACATAACAGCACGCACACGCCTTGAAACAAAGCCGCAGGTGGCGTTTCTTTTGTCCGCGCTGCGAATTGTAACGGGCGGATGGCGCAGACAAGATATTATTGCTTACATGCGGACAGGCCTCACCGGCCTTACAAACGACGAGGTTGATGAGCTTGAGCTTTATATAACGCAGTGGCGAATTGACGGTTCCCGCTTCTACTCACCTGTTGGCGGTGCGTGGAGCATGAATCCGGACGGTTACACGGCTACATGGACAGAAGAGGGCACGCGGCTGCTCACCTCCGTCAACGCATCGCGCGAAAAAATTGTAGAGCCGCTCTTGCACCTCGCCGACGCAATGTTGGCTGCAAAAACGGCAGAGGAAAAATCAAACGCCCTGCGCTCCTTCCTTGCGGAAACGGAAGTATTGCCCCGAAATATAGGCGGCGCGCGCGAGGGTGCGGTGGCGTCCGAGCAGGAGGATGCTCAGCTTGCAAGGCTCATTGATGCGGCGCTTGCCGCTGTTGATATGTGCGCGCCTGATGGGCCGATAACAGTCGCTGAATATACAGGCTGCCTTTCACTTGCGCTTGGGACGCTTGACATCGGCACGATTCCGACGCGGGCGGATGAGGTTGACATAGGCGACGCCGCCCGTATGCGTTCTATTGGCTGCCGGATGATGATAATGCTCGGCTGCTGTGACGGCGAGTTCCCCGCCCCGGTATTTGACGACGGCTTTTTCACCGACAGCGAAAAGGCAGCGCTTGAAGGCGTGGGCATATCAATATATGGCGACACGCATATCAGGGCGTCAGCTGAGCTTTATAATTTCTCCTTTTGCATTGCGCTTGCAAGCGAGCAGCTAATAATGACTTACCGCAAAAATGGCGCCGACGCAAAGGAGCTTCCGTCCGCAGGAATAGAGCGCACGCTTGCCCTTGTTCCCGACCTAAAGCCAATATGCTTCATGGCTCCGACAGAGGCGGAACATATTTATTCTAAAAAAACGGCTGCCACATACTTCACAAGGATGAGCGGCGACACGCGCCTTGCCGTTGAGAAAATACTATCGGATGACGCGAAGTATAAAGGCATTCTTGACGCGGTGAAGACGCCGATATCGGCGGGCGCGGAGCAGATATCAGACGAAGTTGCAAAAGAGCTATTTGGCGGAAACATTTCGCTTTCACAGTCGCGCCTTGAGAGCTTCGTTATGTGCCATTTCGGCTTTTACTGCACCTATATCCTTGGCTTGCGTAAAAAAAAGCGTGCCGAGCTTAGTTATGCCGATGTCGGCACGTTTGTCCATGCAATTTTAGAGCGCGTTTTCTCCTCAGGCATGCTGAATGAAGAAAATTTATCAGACGATGAAATAGAAAAAGCGGCAGCGGAGCTTGTCGCCGGTTATATCCGTGATGTGTGTCCTAAAGAAGAAGCGGGAAAGCCAAGGCTTCTTCATCTTTTCCGGCGACTTTTGCGCTCGGTTGTACTTTTCATACGCGAGTTTTACGAGGAAGCGCGTCAGAGCCATTTCCGCGCTGTCTTGTGTGAGGCACCGATTGGCATAAAAGGCAGGAGTGATAATGAAAACAGTAGCATTGTCATTGACCCCATTGAAATCTCGCTTGAGGGTGGGGGCGTCGCGAAACTTCGCGGTATAGCGGACAGGATAGATGCTTACAAAGCCGGTGACGGCACTGTTTGGGTTCGCGTCGTCGATTATAAAACCGGTTCGAAAAAGTTCAATCCGGAAGATTTAAAGCTGGGACTCAGCCTTCAGCTTCCGATATACCTTTATTCAATTATAAATACTAAAAACCCCGCCCTTCTCTCGCTTCTTGGCGTAGATGAAAACACATCCGGCGGAGCCGACAGCAAATCAGAGGCTGCAGAAAAAGTAAAACCCGCAGGGTTTCTTTACATTGGCACAGCACCCGCCGATATACAAGCGTCTGATGATAACGCTGAAGCTGGCGAGACAATATCGGCGCCGATGGCAAGAAGCGGGCTTCTTGTCATGAACGAGGAGATACTGCGCGCAATGGACTCCGACCTTAAGGGGCGCTTCATACCTGTAAAATTAAAACAGGACGGCACGCCATACGCACAATCACAGCGCTTCCTTGCCGAGCCGACTGAATTCATGCGCCGCTTTGATGAACTTCGCGGAACCATAGCGCGTATTTCGGCTGAAATGAGGCGTGGTAACGCGAAGGCATATCCGCTTGTAAGGGGCGGGAAGTCGCCTTGTGATTATTGCGAAGCAAAGCCCGTTTGCCGTCGGGCAAATCATGGCACGGGGAGGTGAAGATGATGAGCATGAAAGCTGAAACGGAAGAAAAGCTGACAAAGCTATTCGCAGCTGACAAAAAAGATGTAAAATGGACGAAGGCACAACTTGAAGCAATAACACTAAAAGACACCGACATTCTTGTCGGCGCGGCGGCCGGCTCCGGTAAAACAGCGTCTCTCACAGAGCGCATCGTTTCGTCAATTGTCAGCGGCTGCGCTGATGTTTCACGCATACTTGCTGTCACCTTCACAAAAGCGGCGGCGGTCGAGCTAAAAAGCCGTATATCGGATGCCCTGCGCCGTGCGGCGGCAAAAAACCCAGGAAACCGCCGCATAGCGCGTCAGCTGTCTCTTTTACCGGGCGCATCAATCGGCACTATTCACAGCTTTTGCCTTATGCTGCTTCGCTCTCATTACGGTGAGCTCGGCATCCCGCCGGATATAAGGGTAGCGGATGAAGCGGAAGCGTCGCTGCTTCGCCGCGAGTGCATGGAAGAGACAATAGATGCTTTTTACAACGGCGACCTAACACTGAAGAGCACAAGACTTGATTTTGCCACCGCCGCCGACAACATATCTGTCCCGAAGGGTGACGGAAAGCTTGCCTCAACTCTGCTCTCACTTTATGAAAAGCTCTCCGGCCACCCGGAAAAACAAAATTTTCTCTACACATCGGCAGACAAACTCGAAGCGGGGGCAAATGCAAGCGCAGGATTTTTTGCCACCGCTTACGGCGAGCCGATTAAAATATACCTTGACGGCATATTTGAGCATTATGAAGCAGTGCTCGCGGCAGCGTGCGGCGAGTTTGCGCTTGATGCCGATTATGCGAAAAAATATATTCCCACATTTAAGTATTCGCTTAACTTCGTGCGGCGTGCCCGCTCCTTTATAAAAGATGACGATTACGCGGGCCTGCGCGAACATTTGGCTAAATATGAGCCGCCGAAGCTTGGCGGCATACGCGGGCGCGAGCACACGCCCCGCGTTGAATACTTCCGCGAGGCGCGCACGAAACTGAAAAACATTATAGGTGAGGTTTATACATCGTATCTTTCAGCCGACAAAGAGGCTGTCGCGCAATCTATGCGCCGCACAGCAAAGGTTTTGCGCGCCATAGCTGATGTGCTCACAGAATTTGAGGCGCGTTATTCAAAAGCAAAGCTGTCGCGCTCTCTTTGCGACTTCTCGGATCTTGAGCATATGGCTCTCCGCCTGCTTTACGACGAGAGCGGAGAGAAAAGCCCCGCCGCTTTTGCTATTGCCAGCAGGTATGATGCCATTTACATCGACGAGTACCAGGACGTCAACCTTGTTCAGGAAAAAATTTTCTCCGCTGTCGGCAACGGGCACAACACATTTATGGTCGGGGACGTCAAGCAAAGCATATATGGTTTCCGCGGAGCGGAACCGGGCGTGTTTGATGCCCGTAGGCGCAGATATTTAAAAAGCGGCAGCGGACGATACATTTTCATGTCGGAAAGCTTCCGCTCGGCGCCACCGATAATAGATTTTGTAAACGCTATTTGTGCTCCGCTTTTTAAAACAAGCCGCCTTTACTACGATAAAAGCGATGATCTTGTCGCGGCGAGGAAAACGAATGACGGCTGTACACCGCCCTCCCCGCGCGTCATTATCATCGAAAAGCCGCGTGGCGAAAAAGATAAAGATTATGAGAATGACGGCGAAAGTGAAAACGAAAATACCGCTCCCGGCGATGACTACGACCGTGAGGCAGAGTGGGTAGCCGCTGAGATTGCACGGATAATAAAAACAGAGCGCAAATCTGACGGCTCTCTGTACTCACCGGGCGACTTTGCCATACTTCTCCGGAGCGCAAAGGAGGTGGCGCCGGCCTTTGAGGACGCCCTGCGCCGTCATGGAGTTATGTCAATCAACGACACAGCGGCGAACTTCTTTGAATGCCCCGAAGTTTTACTTATCTTATGCTTTTTAAATGTAATCGACAACCCGCTGCGAGACATATATACATCGGGCGCCCTGCGCTCACCCGTATTCGGCTTCACACTTGACGACCTTGTGAGATTGAAATTAGCTTACGGAACCCCTGTTTACACTGCCCTACGCCGTGCAGCAGCGGACGCTGCCGCGTTTATGAGTGGAAACGGCGATGTTGAAGCAAAATTACCGACCGAGCTTTACTCAAAATGCTCATATGCTGCAGAAACAATCCTCCGCTGGCGTGACTTTGCCCGCAGCGCGCCGGCTGATGAGCTTATCAAACGCATATACGCCGACACGGGAATTCGCGCTCTTGTCTATGCGGATGCAAATGCCACAGGAACGCTCAAAGAATACAGAGACGCAAACCTGACGGCGCTTTACGAGCGCGCACGCGCTTTTGAAGCGGCTCGCTTCCGGGGGCTCCACCGCTTCATCGACTTTATAAACGGCATGATTGAAGAGGAGGCAAATAATCCGGCGCCGCGGGTAGCAAGCAGCGGTGAAAACGCCGTCCATATAATGACAATACACCAGTCAAAGGGGCTTGAGTTCCCTGTCGTTTTCGTTTCCCGCTGCGGGCGGGAGCGCAGCCGCGAGGATGAGAAAAAGCCGGTACTTATCGACAGCAAAATTGGCGCGGCAATGAAACTGCGCGCCGACGACACCGGTAAATCCCCTGTCATAATTGATACACTTCCCCGTAAATCACTTGCCGCAGCGGCGACGATGGCATCGGCAGAGGAGGAAATGCGCGTCCTTTACGTTGCCCTGACGCGCGCGAAGGAGCGCTTATATGTCACGTCTTGTATATCCGACCCTGAAAAAATGGTGCGTTATTATACATCCGGCGCCAAGTTTTTCTCTCGTCACACGGTTATGAGCGAAAAAACGTATATCGGCTGGATTTTAGCATCCCTTGGCTCGGGCGGGGTGGATATAAAGAGCGTAGCGGAGATTGTAAGAGATAGCGATGAGCTGCTCCCCGCGCAAAAGACAAAGCTATATGTAGAAGCAAAAGAGGAGGGTGTAGTTATCACCCCCGCCGAAATAATGCTTGACAACAGTGATAGCGCGAAAGATTCGTCTGGCATGTGTGAAAACGCAGATGAAGAAAGAGCTGCACAAGAGAAGGCAAGCGAATACGAGAAATTATTCAGGGAAAGATTTGATTATCAATATCCATATGCCCGGATTGGGGCTCTTCCCGCGAAAATAACGGTTTCGCATCTTTATCCCGACTCGCTTGACGAGGATTTGGAGCCATCGGCAGATATCGACATTGACACAGATGTGGGCAAAAGTGTATTCTCCGACACCACATTCATTCGCCTGCCGCCGTATGCAATCCTTTTAAACAAGGATCGCGACGAAGCAGCCCTTCGCGGCACAGCTACTCACCTATTTTTACAGTTCTGCGATTTTACCTCGGCGGAGAAGCTTGGAGTCGAAGCCGAAGCGGACAGGCTGGCAGCGGCCGGGTTCATAACAAAATTCGATCGTGAGCTTATAAACATACACGAGGTCGAAAACTTCCTCCGCTCCGATATTTACCGCCGGATGAAAGCTGCGCGGCGAGTTTGGCGCGAGCAGCGTTTCCGTCTGCGCTTACCGGCTGCTTTCTTCTCTCGACGCGAAGATAAAGAGAGCATTTTCGGTGATGAAAAAATACTTGTACAAGGCGTTATCGACTGCTTTTTCATTGAGAATGACGGCGGTGTCGTCATCATTGACTATAAAACTGACCGCTTGTCACGCGCCGAACTTGCAAACCCGGCGCTTGCGACAGCAAAGCTGATACCCAGGCATTCACGTCAGCTTGCATATTACCGTGCGGCGGTCTCGCTTCTCCTTGATGTGCCGCAGGCAAGCGTTACCCCGCTCATATACTCCCTTCCTCTCGGCGCGCCGGTATGTCCAACGGAGGAGGATCTTATTGCCGCCGTTGGTGTGCTTGATCTGTGACGCCAGTTTATGTTATCTCTTGTGATATTGTAAAAAAAACAAAATAATGATATGATTTTTTTAAATGAAATAATTTTAAATACGGAACATCTTTATGAAATGTGCGTCTTTATTTATTAAAGGCGTTATAATACGGAAGCAACAAAAACCGGAAGCTATTAAAACAAACTTGGCACGGTGTTGTACTGGGAGGGGATGGTTGCTTTATATATGAATGAAATAGAAATAGACACAGAGAAAAGGGCTGTGATAACTCAAACGACTCCTCGCACATCGCTTATAATACCGTCACTTAATCCCGACGAGAAGCTTGTGCGCACAGTCCGCGGCTGTATAGAAGCCGGGTTTGACGATATTATAATAGTAAACGACGGAAGCCGCCCCGATACACTTGACTTTTTCCCAAAAAAAAGCGAATTTCCACAGGTGACGCTCCTGACGCACGAAAAAAACCTCGGCAAGGGGGCGGCGCTGAAAACAGCGTTTGATTATTTTTTAAAAAACAGGCAAAACGCCATAGGCGTTGTGACGGCGGACGGCGATGGGCAGCATTTGCCGGATGATATAAAAGCCTGCGCTTTAGCTATGTCTGATTCAGTTAAAAATGGGACACCTGCTGTCGTACTCGGCTACCGCGATTTTTCGCAAGACAGTGTGCCACCGCGAAGCCGATTCGGCAACCGTGCTACGTCAGTTGCCCTTCGCCTTTTGTGCGGAATGCGTGTCTTGGACACACAAACAGGACTGCGGGCAATACCAAAAGCTTATATCGCTTCACTCATAAAAGCGGAAGGCTCGCGCTACGAGTATGAAACAAATATGCTTCTCTTAATGCGCGATTTACGCATACCGTATCGTGAAGTGCCGATAAAGACAGTTTATATCGACGATAACAGGACATCACACTTCCACCCGCTGCGAGATTCCTTGCGCGTATGGGGCCTTTTTTTAAAGTACGCTTTAAGCTCCCTGTCGTCATGGTGTGTGGACGAGCTTCTCTTCTTTGTGCTCGGCATAACACTTTTCCGCAGCGGCACTTCGCGTGACATATTTCTCTGCACGGCAGTAGCACGCACAGTGTCATCAATTTATAATTTTACATTCAACAAACGTGTTGTCTTCCGGAGAAAAGGGAATTTATGGAGAACTCTTGTGCGCTATTACTGTCTCGCCATCCCTGTTATGATTTCATCTTATGCGCTTGTTTGCTGTCTAAAAAGCCTTATTAACGTAAAGTATCATTTCATAACGACACTCATAAAAATTGTCGTTGACACCTTTTTATTCTTTATAAGTTTCAGAATTCAACGTAGATGGGTTTTTCGTGAAAAGGACAAATGAGTATGATTGAAAACAACGATTACAATAAAAGAATAAATAGCCCTGATATTGCCGGTCTGAAACTGACCGGTAAGCTCCGCAGGCGCAGAAAAAAAGTTATGACGATAATAAGGCGCACCCTGCTTGTAATTTTTACTAT
>JAAYLD010000081.1 GCA_012522015.1 Clostridiales bacterium | reverse complement strand
GAGGGAGCTACTGAATATTTTGCTCTGCCAGTGTATTTAAAACGTAGTGGGTATTCTTTAGCTGAACATGGAACCGAAATTGTTAATTGTCGTGGTAAGGATGCAATCCCCTTGTACTGGAGGTTATTTAAAGCATACGGTTACAATTGTTATGCAATATTTGATTGTGACAAGAATGCATCAAAGACTAGGGATGTGTTTAATGGCATCTTTTGCGAAGAAGAATGGGATACAGAAGCTGAAAATTGTATTGTTAGAGCCGATTATGCATACTTCGGTAAAGACTTTGAATCCTATTTGCGTACAGCAATAGAGGATTATACTTCAATGGAACAAACTATTTCTGAAAAATATCATATTTCTTCAAAGCCAGGAAAAGCTAAAGCTATTGCACAACATATAGAGGAAATTCCTCATTTTATTAAGGATATTGCAGATAAACTATTAATTATAGAACTATTGGGACAAAATTAGCCCAGTATTAAAAAGACCACACAGGAGTATTAAGCTCTTATGTGGTCTTTTTGCCCCGCTTGAAGCTGTTCATTTAAGTTTTTCATCAATCCCTAAGTGAACGCTTCTTTTAGGACGCTTCTTTTTTATTCGATTTTTATGCGATAATTAAATTTTTGTATATCATTATTTTGCATAATATATTATGGTTATGTTATATTAATTTAATTTCCCATAACAGAGAAAGGGAGCGGGGGCGGCATTTTACTGCTGTTGTCTCCGCTTGGTTCCGACAGTATGAAAGACGATGTGGATCTTACGGCGGGCACAGTTGATGAGGCCACATCAAATGATACTGTTACAACAAAGCCTGTGAAAGAAGATAAGGAATCTTATGTCTCTGATACATATGAGGACACAGAAATAAATACAGACACAACAACAGCGACATTCGATACTGATACACCACCCGATACTGATAATTTCCTTATCACTGACCCCACAACCGAAACTGTAATTGAAACAACAAAAAAACCGGAATCTTATGAAACAAAACCGCAGGGGAGCAGCAACACTACATATAATACGGAGAGGGAGAAACCAAAAGAGACCGAGACCGGCGCGGTGACAACTCAAGGGGATGTGCAAAAATACGCCAAGAGCGTTCCGGTATTTATACCATCATATATTGCCGGACTCTGAAAGACAAAGATACATGCCGAACAATGAATACACGACGCCCCTTAGCCTGTTTTCAAGTCATATGGAGTTTTTATATAAAGAAGGCTATACCGTCGTTAATATACATGATGTTGTAGCTTTCGTCCGCGGTGAGGTTAATCTGCCCCCAAAAAGCGTTTGCATAACATTTGACGATGGATGCCTGAGTAACGCCATCTTTGCCGCACCTATACTGCGTAAATACGGATTTCGTGCGTCTGTTTTTGCTGTAATGGGTAGCTTGTCGGAGACTAAAATAAGCGAAACTGACATCGACTTCAGTAAACTTCAGCGGTTGTCGCTTGACGACGTCACCCTTAACAACGACGTCTTTGATATCATGTGCCATACATATAAGCTTCATAAAAACCTGACAAATATCCCCCATGATGACATAAAGAGTGACCTTGCGCTTGCAAATGATCTTATAAAAACGCATACTTTGCTTACCCCGGCGGGGGATATAATGATGAAATAAAAGAAATCGTTAAAAACGCAGGGTTTTTAGCTGCGTTTACAACAGAGGAGCGCGCATGCAAGCCGGGGGATGACATTTACGCGACACCAAGAATCGGCACATATTCGTATACAACCATAAATAAGCTAAAAGCAATACTTAAAGGCAAGTAATCAGCTGACCAAAAAACAAACCGAGCCCTAAATAGCTCGGTTTCATTCTTTTAATCAGATGTTATTGAGTAAAAATAAGCCTATATTTTCCCCCACACAGATAAATGATGTTAATACTTATGTTACTGCTATAAAAACCGGGAATGCTGCACACAGCAACACAGCTGATATTACAAAAAACCGTATCTTTGAAGCTCGCTTCTTATGCGCGCTTCATTTTCAGGTGTAGGCTCGCACAGCGGTAGCCGTATGTCAGGGCGGCATAACCCCATCATAGCGCACGCCGCTTTCACAGGTATCGGGTTTACCTCGCAAAACATCGCGTCAATGAGCCCGGCGAGATGCTTTTGAATTGTTGCGGCCCCGCTTTCATCCCCACTGAAGTGGCGGTCGCATATAAGCCTTGTTTCGGCTGGGGCGACGTTTGATATGACGGATATTACGCCCTCCCCGCCCACCGCAAGCGTTTCAGCAATGAGCTGGTCACAACCCGTGTAGATAGCATATTTGTCGCCAAGTTCATTTATTATATCGACAGCAGCCGATAACCGTCCCGACGCTTCCTTTACGCCAACGATGTTTTCATGGTCGGACAGCGCCCTGTAAACGTTCATCGGTATATCGACGCACGTGCGCCCCGGCACGTTATATAGTATCGTCGGAATACTGACAGCGTCGGCTATCGCCGTAAAGTTTCGTATAAGCCCTGTCGGCGTAGCCCTGTTGTAGTATGGCGTAACAAGAAGTAAAGCGTCTGCGCCCACATCCTCCGCCATCTTTGATTGTGTTACGGCATGGTCGGTGTCGTTTGACCCCGTACCAGCTATTACTGGTATGCGCCCATCGACGATTTCAACCATGCGCCGGACACACCCGATATGTTCGTCATGTTTTAGCGTTGGCGCTTCGCCTGTCGTCCCGCAGACGACGATGGCGGAGACCCCCGCCTTAATTTGTCTTTCTGTCATCTCCCGCATTGCGCCAAAGTCGACCTCACGCCCCGAAAACGGCGTTATAATTGCCGTTGCAACACCGCGAAAAACTATTGGCTTTCCCGACGGCAGTGACATATCAAATTTATTATTACCCACTTTTATTTTAACACCCCAGTACAAAATCTAAAATCGCAGGCGCTGTTGAATGTAGTGCCGCGATGTATTATAATACCGTATAATTGCTTTATAAAATAAATACCAGGGCGCACCTCCCCTTTCCATATTATGAATGGGGTTAAATGTACGTCACACGTAAGCACGAAGGGATAAATAATGAACGAACCGATTACAAACCCGCTTCCAAAAACAAACTTAAAAAAAAGTGATTTTTACTATGAGTTGCCACCCGAACTTATAGCCAACACTCCCGTGACGCCTCGTGACTCATCCCGCCTTATGTATTTAAACCGCGAAACGGGAGAAGTCAGCCATTCAATTTTCCACAACATAGGGGAGTTTTTGCGTTCAGGCGACACGCTCGTCATAAACGAATCAAAGGTTGTCCCCGCCAGAATAAACGGCACATCATCACGTGGCGGCGACATTGAGCTTTTGCTTTTGCGCCGCTCGCAGGACGACCCTGACACGTGGGAATGCCTTGCAGGCCCCGGCAAGCATGCCAAACCCGGCGACACGCTGACGTTTGGCGAACGGTCGCTTATTGGCAACGTCAAGAGCATAACGGATGGCGGATGCCGCATTGTCTCTTTCTCATACGATAAAAATAAGTATCATGATATTCTTGCAGTCCTTGACGAGGTGGGAGTAATGCCGCTCCCCCCATATATAAAAGAAAAACTCACCGATAAAAACCGTTATCAGACTGTTTACGCAACAGTTGAAGGATCGGCTGCGGCGCCGACGGCAGGGCTTCACTTCACCGAGGAGCTAATGAAATCGCTTGAAGCGTCGGGGATTGTGTTTGCCCGCGCTTTGCTTCATATCGGTCTTGGCACTTTCCGCCCGGTACGCGAGGAAAACATCGCCGACCATGTCATGCACACAGAATATTTCAGCGTCTCACCTGAGATGGCGGAGCTGATAAACAGCCGGCGGCGTGCCGGCGGGCGTATCATATGTGTCGGCACAACGTCTTGCCGTGTACTTGAAAGCGTCGCTGACGACGATGGTATCGTGCATCCGATGTTAGGAGAAACGGGCATATTCATATACCCCGGTTATCGTTTTAAGGTTGCAGACGGTCTTATAACAAACTTCCATCTGCCGGAAAGCACTCTCATCATGCTTGTATCTGCCTTCGCCGGCAGGGAAAACACGCTGAATGCATACGAGATTGCCATACGCGAAAAGTACAGGTTTTATTCCTTCGGAGATGCAATGATTGTCCTTTAATTGCCGCTGATTTTGAAAACAATTTATCGCTGCAAATAAGCCGCAAAAATGCGGCTTATCTATTATGATTATTTAATAACAGCTATCTTTTTGTTTGAAAGCGTACAGCTGCAGTAAAATAGTTCCTTTTTTATCGTACCGTTCCTTGCAGAGAGTTTTTTGCATTGCTGCGCTAAAAAAACAAAGCAAATGCGCTATAAAGCGTAGCACTCTTCCTCTCCGCTTGATAAAAACAGTGTAGCAGTGTATAATTATCCTTATTAAATATTGATATTTTTAACCGAGCGGGGATATCCTTAATTACGTTGTCATATTTCAGTTAATCCTTTTTATCATTTGATGCAGAAACTCTTTTTCTGCTATAAAATAAACTCTCCGTTTGGGAGCACAATCTGATATGAACGAAAAAAACAAAGGAGCCGTCACCATAGCCATCACCGGCGCGACGGCAACGGGGAAAACAGCTCTTGCCATAGCTTTTGCCAGCCGTCATGGCGGCGAGATTGTATCATGTGATTCTATGCAGATTTATCGCGGAATGGACATTGGCACAGCAAAACCGACGAGAGATGAGCTTGCCCTTTTGCCGCATCATATGATAGATATTTTAGACCCCGGCGAGCCTTATTCATGCGCCCGATATGTAAAAGAAGCGAGGGCTATAATAAATGACATAATATCTCGCGGGCGTCTGCCGATAGTCTGTGGCGGAACGGGGCTTTACCTTGACGCTCTCATTTCAGGCAACGTGTTCTCTGAGGAGCCGGACTGGAGCGATACAAATGAGATACGCTCGTCGCTGCTTCAGTATGCACAGGAGCACGGCGCCAAAGCACTTCACCGCCGTCTGTGCGATGTTGACCCAGAGGCAGCAGCATCCATCCACCCGAACAACATCCGGCGCGTCGCCCGCGCGCTTGAAATATACCTTACAACAGGTGTGACAAAGACAAGCTGGGATGCAAGATCGCGCACAGGTGAAAACGCTCTGCCCGCGCTTGTTATCGGGCTTCGTTTTGCCGACAGAAATCTTCACCGCCGCATTATTATGAAGCGCTGCGAGAAGATGTTTGACACCGGTCTTGTCGATGAAGTCCGCCGTTTATATGAAGCAGGTAAACTTGCCACCGGTACGGCGTCGCAGGCGATAGGTTACAAGGAAATTATACCGTATATATTAGGACAATCATCGCACAAGGAGGCGCTTGCCTCCCTTTACACAGCCACATGCCAATACGCAAAACGCCAGGAAACGTGGTTTCGCCGGCGCGATTACGTACACTGGGTTGATGTTGACGATTATGCAACCGGCAATAGACCGTTTGCGGATCTTATAAGTCTTGCTGAGGGTATTTGCTTCGGCAACACATAAGCTCATACGCGAAAAGAGGTGGTATTACGAACAAAGATTACCTAAAAAGCGTGCTCTCCTACTTCGTGTCGTCACTTATAGCTATCGCTATGATAATCTATATCGGGTATCACCTTATAAGTGGGCTCGGGCAGGATATCACAACGGTCGCGGCTAACATCGACACATATGTCGAGTCCATCACGTTCAATGCCTACATCATGCGCGATGAAGAAACGCTTTACACCGCATCAAACGGCACGCTTAACCGACTTGTCGCAGACGGCGAAAAAGTAGCCGCGGGATGTGCTGTTGCCGACCTTTATTCAATGGGCGACACTAACCTTCGCGCTGTAATTGAAGAAATAGATGAAAAAATCGAGGCTCTTGTGTCCGTTACAAAGAGCGCTTCATATTCGCTGCTTTCGGATATTCATAAAATAGACGCGCAAATATCGGAAATCCTCAGAAGAATTCGCAAGGACACGGCGGAGCGCAACATTGGCGACACGTTGCTCGCATCAAAGGAACTTTTAGCTGTTATTAACCGCCGCCAGCTTATCACAGGCGAGTCGGACGGCTTCGACGATGAAATCGTTGAGCTGTCCCGTCGCCGTGAAGAGCTTATCTCGCGCATGTCAGGGCTTGCAACGACCGTAAAAACGACAAAGCATGGTTTTTACTTTTACGAAACCGACGGCTATGAGAAGATTTTCAATGCAAGGAAAATCCCTGATTTGACAGTAGAAGGCTTTTATGAGCTGATAAATTCGGAGCCGAAGCAAAATCCGAGTGAAAAAGGCTTCGCAGCCGGTAAAATGGTGTATGACTACATTTGGTACGCTGCCGTACCTACGGAAAGGGGCCTTTTAGACTATTTTACAGAGGGGCAACTATATAATGTGACGTTTACGGGGAGCGGCACGTCGCTTTCCATGAATCTTGATTCTATCATCCTCTCAGAATCTGATGATGATCCGCGCGCCGTCTTAATTTTCAGCAGTACCGTCATGCCTCGAGGTTTTGACTACACTCGAATGCAGCAAATCTCCGTTGATGTCGCTTCTTACACAGGTCTGCGAGTGCCGCTATCTGCCATCCGCATTGAAAACGGTGTGCGTGGCGTCTACATACTTTATGGCGACACGGTTTATTACCGTCGAATAAATATTATTCTGAAACGCGAGGGTTATGTTCTCTGCTCAGAGGATCCGCTGGCAGGAGATGACTCACAAAAAGATGAGTCGCCAGAGGCAAAAATCCCGCACCTGAAGCTTTATGATACAATAATAACTCAAGGGAAAAACCTTCATGACGGCAAGATAATAAAGTAATCCGTTATATTTAATAAAACGGAGGAATAAAAAAGTTCGGATGATCATAAAGGGTTACGATACTGATGAACTAAAAGCAAATTTCGAACGAGTTCGCTCTTTGATTTCCGAGGCAGCAGCAAAATCACCAAGTAAAAAGTCGCCGACGCTTCTTGCGGCGACAAAAACAGTTCCGGTCGAGGTCATAAACTATGCAGCAGAGCACTTTGGTCTCACGGATATTGGTGAAAACCGCGTACAGGAGCTAATGGAAAAGTATGATTACCTCGACCCGCGCCTGCGCGTCCATTTTATTGGTAATCTTCAAAGAAACAAAGTCAAATATTTAATCGGACGCACAGTAATGATACATTCCGTCGACAACAGCGAGCTTGCAGCCGAGATAAGCCGGCGATCTCTTAACGCCGGTATTGTGACAGACGTGCTCGTTGAGATTAATATAGCTGAGGAAGCGTCAAAGAGCGGTGTTCCCCCCAGCGAAGCACTTTTTTTTGCAGAATCAATAATGAAATATGAGGGTATACGTGTTCGCGGTTTTATGACAATGGCGCCTGCAGGCTTGTCAGATAAGGAATATCACAAATATTTTAATAAAACTTATCGTATTTTTATTGACTTTTCGGCAAAAAAATCGGATAATATAAGAGAGCCTGTGTTATCAATGGGAATGAGTGGCAGCTTTATTGCTGCTATTGAGGAAGGCTCGACTGTTGTCCGTATCGGGACGGCTCTATTTGGCAGACGCCGATGCGATATTTAAAATATAATACCGGGCAAAACATCCGGGAGGATAAATATGATCAAAAAATAGTTGGCCGCGGATGGCATATGAAAAAGTAAAATGTCAGCACTGGTATATTGACTAACAATAAAACATTATAGATTATAATTGAGCCGCATGTGCGGTGAAAATGACGGCAAAAAAACAGAGAAATAACCGTGACGCAGGACGGCGGATTAATAAAGAACGGAAGAACATCCGGGAGGATATTAAATATGGGACTCATGGATAAGATAAAAAGAATAGCGGGCGGTAACGAGTACGATAGCAACGGTTACGATGAAGATTACTATGATGACCTCGGCGCAGATCTTTACGATGCCGATCCACAGGAACAGCTTCAGAATATCCCGCAGCAGCCTGATCAGCCTACCCCTCCTCCGCAGATGGGTGGTTACGGCGGCGGTTCCATTAACAGCGGAATAAATCTTGGCGGCCCTGCACTTCAAATGAAGGTCGTGCGTCCAGAAAGCTTTACAAGCGTTTCCCAGATTGCCGATCACCTATTAAGTCAGCGGACAGTCGTTCTTAATCTTGAAGCTACAAATAAAGAAACGGCTCGTCGTTTAATTGACTTCTTGTCCGGCGTTGCCTATTCAATCGATGGTCAGCTCAAGCGCATTGCAAATAACGCATACGTTATCACGCCCAGCAATGTTGATGTGTCGGGTGAGCAGCTTCGTGAACAGCGCAAGAGTTCGCAGTCACAACAGCCTGGGGAGCCGGACGACACGTATTCATTCTGATATAACGCACCGCGCATTTATTGATTATCACAGAGCAGCGCAAGCGCTGCAAAGCATCTCTTGGCGATGTATAGTATAAGACCATCGTACACAACATAAACAAATACCCGATCCGGTAAATCTGCCGTATCCGCGCAAAAGAGTACTGGCGGATACGGCATTTTTACTGTATGGAAAAGCTTTTTAAAGGAAAGGTGGATAGTTTGACCGAGATTATCGAAATCCTCAGAGCAACTATTTTACTACTTGTACAAGCATATATGATTGTAATGCTTATCAAGGCTCTCATGTCGTGGATGCCGATAGACAAGGAAAACACTCTTTACCGTTACGTTACGACCATAACCGAACCGCTTGTTGCGCCAATACGGCGACTGCTCTCCCGCATACCGGCCTTGTCAAGAATACCGTTTGACATATCTTTCATCGTTGCATATTTTTTAGTATACATTATATATATCATACTCACATCCATATGGCCGTAAATATTATGAAGCAAAGCGGCACTGATGATGCTCTTGCTCTCTTGCGAGCGCGTGTTCTTGAGCTTGCACAAAAAGCCGACACACGCTATGAAATCACACATGGCGTTTTTTATAATTCCCGCGAGGCATACCATGCGGCGGCAGCGCTTACCTCCGCGGGTTATCGCGGGCGTTTCGTTTTATGGGGCGGTTATCCGAATGCAGAACGCCGCCGTGCGTTTGTCTTACCGGAACATATGTCACTGAAGACAGAATCCGACCCGGACATCGCAGGACTTTACCCTGGCGATTTAGGCAGCTCTCCCTTGCCGGAGCAGTATATGGAAGCGGCCTCTTTTGCTATTACACCGCTCCGCGTTGACGGAAGCGGCTACCGGACGCTTTCCCACCGAGATTTTCTTGGAGCTATACTTGCCCTTGGCATTAAGCGAACCGTCATTGGAGATATAATAGTTGATTCGGACGGTGCCGGCGCTGTCGTTATTGCAGATTCAAAGATTGCGTAATTTATCTCTTCGGAGCTGAAACGCATCGGCTCTGACACCGTAAAAACGTATATTTCTCCGCTGCCCGATGGCTTCTCCGGGGGCCGCAGAACAGAACGGATAATAGCTCCCGTCTCTTCCCTGAGAGCCGACTGTGTAGCAGCAGCCCTTACAAAGTTATCGCGGGAGCGGGCAAAGGAACTTATCATGTCAGGTGTCGTGGAGCTTAATTATGAAACAATAACAAAACCTGATATAATAGTTGAAGATGGGGACATACTGACAATACGTGGACATGGTAAATTTATCATAGGAGATATTGACGGCACAACGCGCCGCGGACGGTTGCGGTTGTGTGCCGACAGATATATATAGCAAATAAATTTTTTAAATATAAAAGCGGGGGTGACTTCTTTTGCTTTTACCTCACGAGATAAACATACGAAATAAAGCATTTTCCCGTGCCTTAAACGGATATTCACAAAACGAAGTTAATGCTTTTCTTGATTATGTTGCGGGAAAATATGAAGAGTTATACAACGAAAGCATTGAGCTTTCAGGCAAGCTTGATGCTGTACAAAGGGAGCTTGACAAATATCAAAAGGACGAGGAAAAACGAGAAGCGGAGATAAAAAAGCTGCTTTATGACGCGCAGCGTGTCGCCGCTGCTATAATAGCCGAAGCTGAAGAAAAAGCGCAGAAAATAATAGATGACGCGGAAAATACGGCTAAAGAAAGGCTTTCCACCTCGGCGAAAGATCAGATAATAAACGATGGCAAACTATCACGTCTTTATAATGAAGCTGAAAAGTTCCGCGCACAGCTGATTTCTTTGTACGAAGCGCGGCTCCGTGAACTAAAAAAAGAAACCTTTACTTCTGTGGCTGCCGATGCTATTGATGATAACACTGCAGTGAGTGCACACACAAATTTTGTCATCGATACGGGCGATGATAACGATATTGACGGCGCACAGGAGAATGCTGTATCCGAGGAAGAGATAAACAAAGAGATAGAGATACCGGAAAGCGCATCTTATGAGGTAGGTGCTGAGCTAAACGAAGAAAACGCAGAGCAAGGCTCTGCTGAGCAGGGATCTGTTGAGCAAGGCTATGTTGAGCAACCCTCAGAAGAAGAAAGCTCTGAGGAGCTGTTGTCACAAGATATTCCCGCTGATGCGTCGGACGGGGCATACATACAGGCAAATACAGAGCCAGTGTTAAATGAAAATGAAACTGAGCCTGCCACGGACAATGATGTGCCCGCAACTGATGCGCCAAGCACTGACTTTACCGATAGCGAAGACGGTTCTGAAATTGAGGAAGTGCTCTGCATCAACGGAGGTGCTGATACCGATTATTCAGAGCTAACACCATCACCGTATGAACGCTCTGAAGAGGAGGTGTCGGCGTATGATCTTTACTCCGCCGATTCAATCGATGATGAGAAAGAAGAAAATCTGCCGGATAATTTGGCGATGACATATGAGAGTGTGTCGGATGACGCCGACATTGAAAGCAAATCTTCGTTAGCAGACACAGGCAGCTTTGAGTTTGTTGTTGTGGACGACAGCCCGCAAACCGAATTTATTGTGCCAGAAGCAGAAGTTAGTACTGATGCCGAGATTGACATCCCCGATATTACTGACACAACTGACGATGAATACAAAATAGTTGACATAGATATAGACACAGATGAGGCTGTATCTACGGGCATTCGTGACAGCAGCGAAAATGAAATCAAAAGCGACAGCGTTGAGGGGGATACCCCATTTGATGATTTTACCCTTGGTTTTCTATCTCAAGGCGCTGATGACAACCTCGCAATTGACAACGAGTTTAAAGAGGACGAAATTGAGGACATAAGTAGAAGCGCTGCCGAAGAAAAAGATATTGACACAAGCGACAGTGAGAATGTTGATAATGCCGTTGTTATAAACGAGGAGGATATAAACGACGTTGGCGACGCTGTCAATATCCAAGACAGCAAAGAAACGAGCGATATAAATATAAAAGGCAGAACTAATGGAATTAACAACCAGTTATATGGCGAAAATGATTCTGGTGAGAAAGACGTAAGTGGCGCGGCGCCGGCAGCGACGGACACATCAAAAGCAAGACGCGTTTACCGGATAAGACGTTCGTTTAAATATCCGCGTAGTTATGTTGACGCCGCAAGTTTGCAACTCGGAGATACTGCTGTTAACAATAAGGATATTGACGATGATGACCTTGTTGAACAGCTCAAACAGCGCTATCCTGAGTCGCGGCAACCGGCAGGTTCCTCTGTTTCAATTAATAAAAGCTTTGATGAGTACGATTTATTATTCAATAAGAAATAATACTATATCTTATAAATTATATAAGTGCCGCCACATATAAAAGATAAAAAAGACATATTTACAACTTGAAGAACATATAATATAGGATTTGTTTTAAGGAGACAACACTTATGATGGCAAAGGATTACACAAACACGCTAAATCTGCCTAAAACTGAGTTTTCCATGCGGGCTAACCTCCCCATAAGAGAACCAGAAATAATAAAATATTGGGATAGAATCGGACTTTATCAGAGAATGCTTGACGTGGCCGAAGGCCGTCCCAATTTTGTTCTCCACGACGGTCCGCCGTTCTCAAACGGCAATATTCACATGGGCACCGCTCTCAACAAAATTTTAAAAGATTTTATAAACAAGTGGAAGTTGATGTCCGGATACCGGACGCCATATGTTCCGGGCTGGGATAACCACGGGATGCCCATTGAGTCGGCTATCATTCGTCAGAACAAGCTTGACCGCAAAAAGATGAGCATACCGGAGTTCCGTTCCGCTTGCCAGAAGTTCGCCGAAAAATACGTAAACCTTCAGCGCGATTCCTTTATTCGCCTTGGCACAACCGGTGACTGGGAACATCCGTATCTCACGATGTCGCCGGAGTTTGAAGCGCGTGAAGTGCTCGTCTTTGGCGAAATGTTCAAAAAAGGCTACATTTATAAAGGATTGAAGCCTGTTTATTGGTGCCCGTATGACGAAACGGCGCTTGCTGAGGCAGAGATCGAACATCAGGACGAAGAATGTGAGTCTATATACGTAAGATTTAGATTAACCGATGATGGCGGCAAGCTAAAAGACGCCGTTGGCAGTGTCCCTGTTTACTTTATGATATGGACGACGACACCGTGGACACTTCCCGGCAACCTTGCTATCGCTCTGCACCCGGACGAAGAGTACGCCGTCATAAAAGCGCCGGGCGGGGTGTTTTATATTACTGCTCTCGCGCTTGCCGCTCGCACAATGAAGGCAGGCGGCATAACAGAGGGCGAATATGAAATAGTAAAAACAATGCCGGGACGCGAATTTGAATTCATGCGCGCACGCCATCCGTTCCTTGACCGAGACAGTATCGTCGTAAACGCCGATTACGTCACAATGGAAAGCGGAACAGGATGTGTCCATATAGCGCCCGGATTTGGTGCCGACGACTACATCACATGCCGGAAGTATAATATTGATATAATCGTACCGGTTGACGACCGCGGATACCAGACAGAAGGTGCGGGCAAGTTTGCCGGAATGTATTACGAGGATTCAAATAAGGCTATTCTTGATGATATGTGTGCGTCAGGCGCTCTCTTCGCCGCCGAAACGGTCACGCACAGCTACCCGCACTGCTGGCGCTGTAAGCAGCCGATTATATTCCGCGCGACGCCACAGTGGTTCTGCTCAGTCGACGCCTTCAAAGAAGAAGCTATAGAAGCTGCTTCCCACGCAACCTGGATTCCCAGCTGGGGCGCTGACCGCATAGTCGCGATGATACGTGAGCGCTCCGATTGGTGCATATCCCGTCAGCGTCACTGGGGCCTTCCTATCCCTGTCTTTTACTGCGATGAGTGCGAGCTTCCCATCTGCACAGACGAGTCGACAACCGCAATATCCGAACTTTTCGCAAAGTCCGGCTCAAACGCATGGTATGAAGTTCCGGCTGAAGAAATACTACCTGAAGGTTTTGTGTGCCCGCACTGCGGCGGCACCCGTTTTACAAAGGAAACGGACACGCTCGATTGCTGGTTCGATGCCGGCTCAAGCCATTTCTCAGTGCTTGAGGGTAAAGAGGGGCTTGACTGGCCTGCCGATCTTTACCTTGAGGGCGCTGACCAGTACAGAGGTTGGTTCCAGTCTTCACTCCTGACAGCTGTCGGTGCAAAGGGACAGGGTGCGCCGTATAAAGCGGTGCTCACACACGGCTGGACAGTCGACGGTGAAGGAAAGGCTATGCATAAATCGCTCGGCAACGTCATTTCCCCTGATGATATGATAAAGAAGTACGGTGCCGACCTTGTTCGCCTTTGGGTTGCGTCAAGCGATTACCGCGTCGACATACGCGTTTCAGATGCTATATTTGCGCAGCTTTCGGAAACATACCGCAAGATTCGCAACACAGCTCGTATATTAATAGCTAATATAAATGATTTTGACCCGAATAAAGATCTTGTGCCTGTTGATGAGATTTATGATGTTGATAAATGGGCGCTTTCCGAGCTTAACAAACTAACAGCTACCGTGCGCCGCGCGTACGACGACTATGAATTCCACATTGTCTACCACGCGATAAACAACTTCTGCACAGTTGAGATGTCGAAGCTTTATGTCGACATCACAAAGGATCGCTTATATGTCGAGCCTGCCGCAAGCATGGCACGCCGCAGCGCACAAACGACTATGTATCTGATCCTTAGCGCACTGACGCGCCTTGTAGCGCCGCTTCTTGCCTTCACGGCAGAAGAGATATGGCTTGCTATGCCGCACCTCGCGACAGATGAGCGTGAAAGCGTGTTTTTAAACCTAATGCCGTCTTATAAACCCGAGTGGGAATTTGATAGTGTCGCTTCGCGTTACACCGCTCTCTTTGATTTGCGCGAGACGGTGATGAAAGCGCTTGAAATTGCACGCGCCGACAAAAAAATCGGCAAATCGCTCGACGCAAAGGTCAACATTTACACAACGGACAAGAAAACATACGACCTTCTTGCTTCGTTTAGTGAAGGCGACCTTGAAGATGTTTTCATAACATCCGGCGTCCACGTTCACAATAATGTAGCACCGACAGACTCCTCTGCTTACACCGACGACGAAATAGCTCTTTCAGTTGTTGTATCTATTGCCGATGGCGAGCGCTGTGACCGCTGCTGGAAATATACAACAGAGACAACACACGACGGTGATGGAATACTCTGCTCGCGCTGCGCATCTATATGCTTAGAATAAAGCACCAGCAGGTGCAGATGTATAAATGCACATTAACTCAACACTAATTAATAAAGCGCCGCGCCGCCGTTAAGATGCGCGGCGCTTTATGCAAATGGAGGATAAGCATATTAGCATATTTTATTTTATTTTCATAACAGCTGCTGTCATTTTTCTTGATCAGTTTACAAAATACCTTGCCATCGAGTTCCTTGACCCGATCGGCACATATCCGATTATTAAAAATGTCCTGCATCTCACTTATGTTGAGAACACAGGCGCCGCATTCGGCATGCTCAAGGACGCAAGGTGGGTGTTCATGATAGTTTCATCCGTCGCTATTGTGGCGTTAGCTGTTTATATCGCCATCCAATATAAGCGGGAGCCGTATATTTGCGCTTGTCTTGCTCTTATCGCCGGTGGCGGTATCGGGAACATGATCGACCGCATAGTATATGGCTTCGTCGTTGATTTTGTCGATTTCCGTTTAATTAAATTTGCCGTTTTCAACGGGGCGGACTCGTTTATAACAGTCGGCGCCGCTATGCTCATTATTTATTTCATCGTCGAGGCAATAAAAGATGAGCGTGCGAAAAAAGCATCTGGTGTCACGTCCGACACCGTTGCCAGCGCTGACAAGAGCGGCAATAAAAGCGGCAATTATAACGGGGGAGCTGAGCTTTGATGCGCCGATTTATACTTACTGTATCAGAAGATGACAGCGGTGAGCGGCTTGATGTTTTTGCCGCGGCCGGCGCTGGCATATCTCGCAGCGCAGCGCAGCGCTTAATTGAAGCCGGCAGCGTCACTGTCAACGGCATAAAAGTACCAAAGCGTTATGAGCTGCGCGACGGAGACACTGTTGAGGTTGAAGTGCCGGAAGCAAGGGAATGCGAAGCTGTCCCGCAGGATATACCGCTTGATATCGTATATGAAGACGATGACATTATTATAATCAACAAGCCCTCCGGCATGGTTGTACATCCTGCCGCCGGAAACGAGGACGGCACGCTTGTAAACGCTCTGCTTTATCATTGCGGCACCTCGCTTTCCGGTATAGGCGATGTTCTTCGCCCCGGCATCGTTCACCGGATTGATAAAGATACGAGTGGTCTGTTAGCTGTCGCCAAAAACGATATGGCGCATATTAAATTATCAGAGCAACTGAAAACTCATGAAATGCACCGTATTTACTATGCCATTGTCGTCGGACGCGTCCGCGACGACGCGGGGACTGTCAATGCACCAATAGGACGTCATCCAAAGGACAGAAAGCGTATGGCGGTCATACACGGGCCCAACTCACGCGAAGCTATAACGGATTATGTGGCGCTCGGACGATATAAAACAGGCGGTGAGAGCTTTTCATGCCTAAAACTGTCCCTTCATACGGGCAGGACACATCAAATTCGCGTTCATATGTCGTATATCGGGCATCCTGTCGCCGGCGACGCTGTTTATGGGGCCTGTAAAACTACTTTTGAGCGGCGCAACGCTTCACTTTTCAACGGTCAGTGCCTTCATGCAGCCGAACTGACACTCCGGCACCCGAGCACAAACGAAATTATGACCTTTACCTGCCCTCTCCCGCAAAATTTTCAGGCTATTTTATCAAAACTCAACGGATAAAAGCTGGCGGTATGCTGTACTGGGGAAATGTGGTACGCTTCATACCGCTGCACGAGTACTAAAACTATAACAACACAAAAAAGTCAAGCTTTAGGTAAGCTTGACTTATATTTTTGTTATATATTTACCTTCGCAGGCATAGCAACGGTTGAGCCGCAATTTCGATGCGGTTTACTGAAACATCACAATGTTATTTTCGCCATATACTACATAGCCAGAGACGCCAGCTTCTTCAAGGCGGGCAAGCTGTTTTCCAAATTTCTTTGCGCGCAGGGCGAGGGAGACGTCATACTCGCCACGCAAAGTTTCGGCGTAGATATAAGCATCTGCGAACGTGTCAGGCTCATAAATAATGGCGATTTTTTTACGTTCAGCGTTTTCTTTAAAATTTGCGCATTTTTCGCGAAGCATGCTGTAAATTCGCTCAAAGCCGATTGAGAAGCCAACGGCGGGCACGTGCTCACCTGTAAACTTCTCAATAAGGTTATCATAGCGCCCGCCGCCACCGATAGCGCCGCGGAATTCTGTGCTTTCGGCCTCGAAAACAGTACCGGTATAATAACCTTGTCCGCGAACAAGGGAGACATCGAAATCGACCCTGTACGCGCCGTCCGATATTTTGTCGATGGCAGCTATTATAGCTTTTATACGCTCGACAGCATCGGGATCACCGCCAAATGATACTATATCATCAAGCGAAACGGGGCATGCATCAAGGAAAGTGCAGAAGGCGTCAATTGTCGCAGCGTCAAAGCCTTTTTCGGTAAGCTCAGCTGCTACGCCGGACACGCCTATTTTGTCAAGTTTGTCAAAGGTTACGCAGACGGAATCAAAATCTTTCGGATCAAAGCCTGTCTTTGCAAGCACACCGCGGAGGATAGCTCTGTCGTTTATGCGTATGCGGAAATTTCCGACATCGATTGCTTGCAGAGCCTTTGCTGTCGTGGCAATAAGCTCAATTTCGCAGCAAATGGAATCGGAGCCGATTATATCAATGTCACACTGGACGAATTCTCTGTCGCGCCCCTTCTGCGGTCTCTCGGCACGGTAAACGCGGTCAATCTGTATCAGCTTGGCAGGTGTAGGCAGCTTGCTTTTATGTGCGGCGTAGAAACGGCAGAGAGGCAGTGTCAGATCGTAACGAAGTCCGATGTCTGAAAGCTCATTAAAGCGCCCCTCACTTAAAGCAGAAGCAAGCTTGCCCCCGCGCTTCATTATCCTAAAAATAAGGTTTAAGTTTTCGCCGCCTTCGCTTTTATCAAGGTTTTCGATATCCTCAAGCGCCGGTGTAATTATGTGCTCAAACCCGCAATTTATATATGTGCGAAGGATAATTGCCTGGAGTCTATCTCGAAGCGCAGCTTCCCTGGGAAGATAATCATTTGTTCCCTTAACACTTGTTATTCTCATTTGGAACCGCCCCTATCTAGTCTTATATCATTTCATATAGATAATATTATATTTTTACGTATCGTGTTTGTCAAACAACGTCTTTATATATGCATGAAAAATGTCTTTTTTTTCTTCTTGTGCCTTTCTTGCATATATTAAGTTGAAATCCTCAAAAAACGATTTTGAAGTAAAAAAGCCAAGTGCGCGCTTGGCTTTTTCTATGCTTGTTTTATCACCGCACTGCCGGCACTTACCTGTGTAATATCAATCAGTAAAGACCGTGAGGGAACACGTAGCTGTAGTAGTTGTTTTCAAGAGTGCGGAATGAAAATTTACGTTTTTTCGCGACTACCGAATTCATATACGTTATATAATCTTTAAGTGTATCTTCGTTGACGGTAACCCCTTCGGCCGGTGTGAATTTCTTTGTGCTTGTGTTATAGCTTCCGTAAGAGTTTATCCAGTTCCACTCTGCGTATCCACTGTCACAGTTAAGAATGACGACAGGATCAGTGTCAGAGTTGACGTCGGTGCCCATGAGAAGGCGCGAGTCATAATCTACGCCAAAAAGGTTGAGAACCGTTGGTATTATATCAAGGCTGGAAGCTGGTTTTTTGATGTGCACCGGCTCTTTCATCGATGAGCACCATATAACGCAGCCGTTGCGGAACAAATCGAAGTTACCGTGTATGCCGTTGACATCAAGCCCATAAAGCTGGGCAAGATCCTCGTCGGCGAGCGCATAAGGATAGTGGTCGGAGCTCATAACAAATACTGTGTCATCGAGTATGCTGGCCTCATCGAGCCTTTGAACGAGATACTGAAGCATATACTCCACTTCAAGTTGGCAAGCAATATATGCCTTTACATTATCGCTATATTCAAGATGCTCTACCTCAGATCTGTGGCGTTTTGCCATCGCATTACCGATAAACGTATAGTTTGCGTGGCCGCTGACGGTTATATAATAAACATGGAAAGGAGTTTTGTTAATATAATAATCAATTGTCTTCTCCGCCAGTTCACGGTCAGAACGCGGCCAATAATATGTCAAGTTGTCAAGCCCGTTGCCGACAGCAATATAATTGTAGCCCATACTTGGATGCGATAAGTGACGCCCGTAATAAGTGTAGTCATGGTTGTGAAATGCGTAAACAGTATAATTGAGACTATTAAACACATTTCCAAGAGCAAACGGCAAATAAATGTTGGCGCTCATCTTAAGGCAGTTAGCCGAATTGTAGAAAAGACCCGTCATTGCTGTATATTCACCAGTTGCTGTGCTGCCGCCCCAAAGTGATGTATAGAAATTTTCAAAGACAAAACCTTCGTTCATCATCATATAAAGCGTTGGGAACAGCTCTTTGCTAACTACTTTATGTGAAAACCCCTCAAGTGTAATGTGAATTAAGTTTTTGCCCTTAAATATGCCTGTGTATTTATTTTTTGATGTCGGTTTTTGGCTTTTGAAATATTCGTGCATCTCCTTAATTGTCGCAGTAGACTCGTTTTCAATAAGAGAATCGAAGTCAATGTTAAGCACGTTGTCGCCATATTCGACAGGGGTCGGAGTTGTTTCGGAATCGCTTGTATCTGAATCATCAGTATCGGTACCATCAGAGCCATCAGATGTACCTTTTGTTGTGTCGGAGCTGTTTGAATCAACTGAAAACGGATTTTCAACTGTATCTTTGTCGATGATGCCTGGCAAATCGTCAACATCAGGCTGCCCAAACATCAAATACTTGATGTCAAGCCGCGTCGTCGTCATGACTCCAAAGCATCGCATTGAACGCGAAACAGAAAAAGTTTTTCTGTAGTAATAATCAGCCTCTTCATTAAGAGCGACGGCAGCTACACCAGTTAGGTGGAAAAGGATTGTAAGCACAAGAAGTATCACCTTAACGCGCAAAGGTGTGCCGAGCGCCGGCGCATGCTTTTGTCCCCATATGGCATAAACAATAAGAGGTATAAGAAAAAGAATAACCTGAAACCAGTTATTAATTATGCGATAAAGAGCCTCGCGCCAGAAATCAGTTACGTCATTTGCAAGACCAATCGTCGACCATTTGAAAAAGTCTCGAAAGCTGCGGAAATAAATAAGCTGGACCTCGAAAAGAAGCGTGATGAATATAATTAAGCCGAAGACGATAAATCTGTTTATCTTATTAATAAAAATCGTAGATAAAACAGTTAAAAGACAGCCAGCCGCAAGGGAAAACATTATCACATAGAAGAATGAAGCTCCCTTCATCTCGCCGAATGAGTCCCCGATCGCAAGATGCATGATAAGCTCCATGTACAAAACGAAAGCGGGGAAAAAGAGAAGAAAAAGCCGGCTGCGGTGAAAAATACTCGGTTTTTTCCTTCTCGGATTCTTTAAAACTCTATTTTTGTTATATCTATAATTTATATTCCCATTGACAGTACGATCCACAAAAAATACTCCTTTGCGAAAGGCCGGTATATCAGTCATAACGACATAGGTACAAACGATATCACAAACGATATAATGATATAATTATATCATACATTCGGTCCGCTATCGACAACAATTCATTATTTTGCGCTTATGTGACGCACTATAAGGCCGTGTATAAATGTGAAACAAATCACACCACGCAAAAAGTCTTAAGAATAGCTTGCCGTCTCTATATTTGACGCACTATAGGTTGTTTTGTTCCATAGCAGAAATTTTATGTCGAAAATTTTTGCGAAAAACACAAATACACTACCACAATTAATTATAGGGCAACCACACTTGTAAATAACAGTATTATATTTAAAGAATTTTCCCTGAATTTATTAACAGCGCGCCGCAACGGTAAATATTAAAGGCGAAAACGCACACCACTAACATTTATTATTTTTTTACATTTAAGCTCCCCGTTGGGGTTGATTTTCATAGTTCTTAGTATTAAAATGTTATTAAATAATATGTTAATTTGCTTTCCTTTTTAACATGCTTGTCAAATGCTGACATAGCTTTAATTTTGCTATACAAAGAGCCAAAAGTGAAATATATAATATAATAAAAAACAATAAATTAGACTAGGAGACAGGACGAAGAAAATGGCACTTGTTACAACAAAAGAAATGTTCCGCCGCGCATATGAGGGTGGTTATGCTATCGGCGCGTTCAACATTAACAACATGGAGATAATCCAGGCTATAACCGAAGCCGCCGAGGAAGCAAAGTCCCCCGTTATTCTTCAGGTTTCTGCCGGCGCACGCAAATATGCAAAGCATGCCTACCTCATGGCTCTTGCAAAGGCTGCTCTTGAGGATACCGGCATCGACTTTGCTCTTCACCTTGATCATGGCGATAGCTTTGAACTCTGCAAAGCTTGCATCGATGGCGGATTTACCTCTGTCATGATCGACGGCTCTAAGTATCCCTTTGAGGAAAATATCGCCCTTACTAAAAAGGTCGTTGAATACGCACACGCACATGGCGTTGTCGTTGAGGGCGAACTTGGCCAGCTTGCAGGCATTGAGGACGATGTCAACGTCTCCGAGGATGATGCCCATTTCACAAATCCTAATGAAGTTGAGGAGTTCGTCAGCCGCACCGGCGTCGACTCTCTTGCAATAGCCATTGGCACAAGCCACGGCGCATATAAATTCAAGCCCGGTCAAAAGCCGCAGCTTCGCTTCGATATTCTTGAAGAGATTGGAAAGCGTCTACCTGCTTTCCCGATCGTTCTCCACGGCGCCTCATCAGTCGTGCAGGATGCTGTCGCTACAATAAATGAAAACGGCGGTAGTTTGCCTAACGCGATAGGCATTCCTGAGGAGATGCTCCGTCAAGCAGCAAAAATGGCAGTCTGCAAGATAAACATTGACTCCGACATACGTCTTGCTATGACCGCTGCAATACGCAAGTATTTAAACGACCATCCAGACGTGTTCGACCCGAGAAGTTATCTTGCTGCAGCACGTACCGCTGTCAAAGACATGGTTCTTCACAAGATCAACTATGTTCTTGGCTCTGCTGGTAAACTATAATTAGTATTATAATAAAAAGGTGAGGCGTAATATCGCCCCGCTTTAGCATATAATTATTATGTAAATAAAATATAAAAAATTAATAATGCTGTTTTCGGTCACGGCATAACAGGGGATAAACTGACAGATGAAGACGAGATGGACTGAAAAACATAAAATATATGCGCACGATACAGACAAGGCTGGGTATGCACGGGTATCGTCTCTTATGCGCTATATGCAGGAGACGGCTTTTTGCCATATGGCGGCTGTACGCCCCTCTGCTCCCGAGCTGCGCGCACAGAGACGTGCTTTCATTTTAACTCGCATAGGGATAAGCATATACGCACCTCTTCGCCATGGCGATGAAATTGAACTTTCGACATGGGCATCAGATAATTCCGGGGTAAGCTACGGACGCTGCTTTTCTGTAAAAAGGAATGGGCGGACAGTAGCCGAAGCAGCTTCTATTTGGGCACTTTACGATTTCCGTGCAAAGAAGATCTTACGTGTAAATGATGTACGCATTGACTACGGTTATGATGATATGCTTGACCTTGATCTTCCACGGCGCATCACCTTTCCTGAAGACGTGCCTCTCACCCTTCGCGGCGAATATACTGCAGGATATGCGGATACAGATGTAAACTGTCATATGAACAACACAGCCTATGCCGACTTGTTTTGTAATTACATTCCTGAGATAAAAAACGGTATCGCTCGTGCATCGTCTGTTCACATCTGTTATATGCGCGAGCTTCATGAAGACAATACCGTCAAGATTTATGGCTGCTGCTCAGATGATATTTATTATTTCCGCACCGTTTTGAGCGACGGAAAGACGAATGCTGAAGCTAAAATAATAACTGAGACGGAGTGAAATGGCTGCTGATATAAGTACAAACGCAAACACACGCGCACATAATGTTGCGATTGTGACTGGCGACGAAGCGCTGAGAGGAATGCTAACGGTATGGCTTGAGGACGCCGGATATAGCGTTGTCCACCCTCAAGCAAGCCTTGATGCCGATGCCGATTCTGTAATCTATGTCACCGACACTACTCCAGATTCAACATCTGCGGCGCATGTGCTCCCTTTCGGCCTCCGTGTTACGCATGGCACGGAACCTGCGCTTTTTCTACCGCGCCCGGTGTCGAGAGCTGATTTCATAGCTTCTCTCGCATCGTTGGGTGGCGCGTCAGCCGCTATCATCAGGCTTGATTCCTACCGCAAAAGCGTTTACGTCGGCGGCGCATCGATTCCGCTTACGGGCAAGGAATACGCTGTTATGTCATTTCTTTTTTCGCGGCGCGGCGAGCCTGTTTCACGCGAGGAAATAACAAGTGCTGCTCACCTCGGTTCATCAGGAACAAATACTGCAGACGTTTATGTATGCCGCTTGAGGAAAAAGCTTTATCCCTTGCTTGGCAGCAGGACGATTGTCACGGTTCGAGGAAAAGGATATATGCTTGCAGTTTAGTGCGCTCGAAAGCGGTCGGTTTCGTATGATTTTTGTTCCCCTTTTGACTGTAAGTATCACTTATAATTTTTTACATTATAAAGCTAAGCAAAAACACCCCGCAACCGTATTCGTTGCGGGGTGTTTTAATATTGCATTACTAATGTCTTTCTTGTTTTGCCAGCCGTCAAACAATTAAGCGTACGTTATACAATCTTACTTGTGAAATGCGCCGCTTGTATGCCCAGCATTTAGCTATTATTACTCCTCGACGGCTTCAGCTGTCATATCTGTGCCTTTTATGTCTCTGAGCCCGCCTCTGTATCAGTAACAACATCTGTGTCTGAGTTGGTGGCTGTTTCGGCACTGCTTTCGGTTGTTTGTGTTTTGTCGGGGTTTGCCATTACGTAGTCGTCCTGAACAACGTAAATAGCAAGCACCAATACAGCAAAGATAACAGCAACGATAGCTGTAAGCTTTGAAAGCTTCTTATCGATAGCAGCTCCCTTTTGCTTACCGAAAAATGTTTCTGCTCCACCGGAGATCGCACCGGATAGATTATGTGATTTTGCATTTTGCAATAAAACGGCAATAATAAGGAATAAAGCCGAGACTAAAAGCAGGACTCCGACTACTATCTGAAATGTATCCATAATTATGTGAATCCTCCGGTATATCAATAAATATCATGTCATCTGGCACAAGCATTTGTTATTTTATCACGTATAAAATAAAAATGCAATACTTTTTTCAAGGCAAACGCTGTTGTCCTTGTAACTAACGAAAATAACAGTAACCTTTTGCTTTACTTTTCAGGATCGAGAACCTTTGAATATGCTAAAAGGTAGTTAAGTCCGCTCCAAATCGTCATTATTGTCATTGCTGCAAGCGTGAGATACGACAGCGGTCGATATTTTGAAAAAAATTCAATAGCGCCGAAAAAAACAGGCTCAAGCAAAACAGTGAGAACAGCGACTATCTGCGTAACTGTTTTTATTTTCCCCAAAATATTCGCCGCTAAATTTGATGCCGTAGTCTTTGAGGAAACGACAAGACGCATCGACGTCACAGCAAGCTCGCGTAAATACACGATAAGAGCAACCCAGATCATCACCGGACGAAGCTCCTTAAAGCTGTCGGATGCTACAAGAACAAGCATCGCGCCGAATATCATGAATTTATCGGCGAGCGGATCCATGAACTTACCAAAATCAGTTATCAGGTTGTGTTTACGCGCAATCCTACCGTCAAGAATATCGGTCAGCGCTGCTATGAAGAAAACAGCCGCCGCCGACAGATTAGACCACGGGAACGGAATCTCAACAACCATTAAAATCATAAATACGGGTACAAGAAGCACCCTTGCCAGCGTAAGCTTATTAGGCAGATTCATATTGCTATTGTCATCCCCTTCGTTTATGCAAGCTCGCCGATAAGGTCATAGTCAAGCGTATCTGTTATGAGCACACGGGCAAATATTCCCGCCTTAGGGCACGCATTCTCTGTGCAATTTTTTATATAAACCCTACTATCTATATCAGGCGCATCTGCTGCGCTTCTGCCATAGAAGGCATTGGCCATCATATCGAAACCCTCCACTAAAACATCAATCGTCTTCCCAATTATAGCAGCATTATTTTCTTCAACAATGTCGAGCTGTATTCCCATAAGGTAATCGCATCTATCCTGTTTTGTCTGCTCATCTATCTGGTCGTCGAAATCATATGCCGGGGCTCCCCCCTCGCGGGAATAGGTGAAAGCGCCGAGACGGTCAAAGCGTGTCTTTTCGACAAAATCGCAAAGCTCCGTGAAATCTTCTTCCGTCTCCCCCGGAAATCCAACGATAACAGTCGAGCGAATAACGATGTCAGGTATTGCATCGCGCAGGCGGCGAATGGCGTCGCGTACAGCACGGCTGCCGCCATGGCGGTTCATGCGGGAAAGAACATTTTCGCTTATATGCTGTATGGGAAGATCTATATATTTTAATATTTTGTCGTTATCTCGAATCTCTGCTATCAGCTCATCGGTTATCATGTCGGGGTAGCAGTACATTAAGCGAACCCACGGTATGTCGGCAGCTTCCGTTATCTTCCGGAGAAGAGATGGAAGACGTGCTTCACCATAAAGGTCAATTCCGTAGCGCGTTATGTCCTGCGCGACTATGATAAGTTCCTTCGTTCCGCTAAGAGCAAGAGTCTTTGCCTCCTCGACAAGCTCCTCCTCAGGACGGCTGCGATAACGCCCGCGAATTGACGGAATTGCGCAGTAAGAGCATCTATTGTTGCAGCCTTCTGCAATTTTAAGATATGCGTAACCTTCCGTCGTTAAAACGCGCTCGCCACCAAAAGGAGATGAGTTTTTGTCGCCAAAACTCTCAAACTGCTTGCCTTTTATGACAGAATCAACAGCCGCTACTATGTCTCTTACGCTTCCAACGCCTATTGCGGCGTCAATTTCAGGAAGCTCACGGAACAATTCGTCGCGATAACGTTCTGCCATGCATCCGGCTGCTATTATCCCGCGAAGCGATTTATTTTCCTTCAACAAGGAAAGGTCAAGTATTGTGTCTATCGATTCGCGCTTTGCGCTTTCAATAAAAGCGCATGTGTTTACAACGATAATGTCTGCTTTTGTTTCGTCTGTCGTTATGCTATAGCCGGCGTCCGTGATCAGCTTAATCATAACCTCAGTATCTGTGAGATTTTTAGGGCATCCAAGCGACACGAAGCCGACTTTTATATTTTTTCTCATGAAGTTTATATAACCATGCCTTAAGCGTTTAGTTAAAAATTAAAGATAAAAAATTAGTATAGCGTCATTAGTTTTATCTTATGACGCTCGATTTATCTTTTTACAATCCTTTTATGTGATGTCATACTCATCATTGTCGTCGCAGCAGTCGTCGCTCCGCTCGGCTATATAGCGGACAGCTTCCCCTATGTCGTCAGATGAAAACCCGCGCCTATATAAATATGACAGAAGCTTCCTTTTGCCCGCAATATCATTTTTAGGCGGCAGCCCGCCCCGACGGATTATAAGTTTAGCGCAACATGCAGCAAAATCAATCTCATCCGACTCACTATCGCGCCAATGAATAATATTTTCGGGCGAGTAGCCGCGCCGATAAAGCTCCTCTATTATCCGCCGCTTGCCATAAAGCTTGCGTTCCGCTAAAACCGACGCTATTCGCGAGATTTGCTCCGGCTCGTTTATATAACCCGCGGCGCAAAGCTCGCGAGCGGCAGCTTCAGCTTCGTTTTGGGTAAAACCGCGCTCTCTCAGCTTGCGCACAAGTGAACGCATGGAATTGTCAGCGGCACTCAGAAGTGTAAAGGCGCGGGAAAGCGCACTCACGGTGCGCTCGGACGACTCTAATGACGCTGCAGCCTCCGCTGTTATGGTATCGCCTACCGAAACACCACTTTTTTCCCACACGGAGCGCAGCACCCGCAGTTTAACGTCCTCCGGTGAATCATTATACCGCAGAGTTAGCTCGATGGCAAGCGGTATGTCGGCAGCACGTGCCGACAGAACCGTCGCAAAAGCCCCGCTTATGCTTGATTTCGTAGCGGGAGCCATATCACGGGCGATGTTGTTGCTGTTATCTATTGTTATTTACCCCATCCCCACATCTTTTTTGCCATTTATATTACTATCTTATCTTATTATTCGTCAATGTCAAGAAGCCTTATGTCAAGCTCGTCATCAAGCGAATCCGGATCGACATCCGCCACATTTTTATTGTGCCCTGATTCAAACTCCGCTTTTATTTTTGCTTCAAGCTCTGCCGCAAGTTCAGCATCAGTTTCAATGACACGACGCGCAGCGTCACGCCCCTGGGCGAGCCGAGTTGATCCGTAGGAGAACCACGAGCCACTCTTTGTTATAATTCCAAGATCCACGCCAAGGTCAAGTATTTCTCCGGCCTTTGAGATGCCTTTGCCATAGAGAATATCAAATTCTGCCGTACGGAACGGAGGTGCTACTTTATTTTTGACGACTTTAACACGCGTTCTGTTCCCGTACATATCGGAGCCGGACTTAAGCGATTCTATTTTTCTGACATCAAGGCGAACGGACGCATAGAATTTTAGCGCGCGGCCACCCGTCGTCGTCTCGGGATTGCCGTAGGCGACGCTAATCTTATCGCGAAGCTGGTTGATGAATATGACTATGCAGTTTGTCTTTGCTATGGAGCCCGACAGTTTGCGCAGCGCCTGCGACATCAGACGAGCCTGAAGGCCGACTGTTACAGAACCCATATCGCCTTCGATTTCCTGCTGCGGAACGAGAGCGGCAACTGAGTCTATAGCGATAATATCAATAGCGCCTGATAAAACAAGCGCTTCTGCGATTGCAAGTGCCTGCTCGCCGCTATCAGGCTGCGACACAAGAAGCGTGTCCGTGTTTACGCCGACAGCAGCCGCGTAAACGGGGTCAAGGGCGTGTTCAGCGTCAATAAATGCAGCCTCACCGCCGGTGCGTTGAACCTCCGCAATCGCGTGGAGAGCAACTGTCGTTTTACCTGAAGATTCAGGGCCGAAAATTTCGATTATGCGCCCCCTCGGGTAACCGCCAATGCCGAGTGCCAAGTCAAGAGTGAGCGAGCCGGAGGACACAGCGCTTACGTTCATAGCCGTCGTTTTGCCCAGCTTCATTATCGAGCCTGTGCCATAGTCCTTTTCAATCTTTGATATTGCTGCTTCAAGGGCTTTTTTCTTGTCAGCAATGTTTTCCGCAGCCGGTCTCGCCGACGTGCGCGCTTTATTTTTTGCCGTCGCCATGTTGCTACCTCTTCTTTGTTTTTATTTTACGTAAATTTTATAACTGAAAGTCATTATGCCAGCGCAAGGACACGATTACATTACGTGCCTTGCCAAAACACGAACAAATGTGCGGATGTGTATATCTAATTATACATCGTGCCAACGC
The DNA here is from genome assembly GCA_012522015.1 of Clostridiales bacterium. Taxonomy (GTDB): domain Bacteria; phylum Bacillota; class Clostridia; order Oscillospirales; family CAG-272; genus DTU064. The sequence continues at coordinate 1,772 of JAAYLD010000081.1, read as the reverse complement.
CAAGCGCAACAGTTTTTCACTGCGCGTCGTGATATGTCATCCCTGACATATATAATATAGATAAAGCTAAAATTAAATGATACAGTAAGTTTTAGATATCAAAACGATAGTATCTTTTTTATATTTTACCACAAAGCAAAGCAAAAATCTAACAAATAAATATTAAAAAATTATATTCCACCAGATGAAAATACCGAGCAGGGTGACACAGCAGCAATTAATAATATGTAGCTGTATTGTGAATACATAAAAAAATTTATATAATACTGTTGAATGTAAAAAAGCATACCCAATGTAAAACAAAAAACAAAGCGCCCGGCGGCGCTCTTTGCGGAGAGATAGTTATGAGTGACGAGAAAAAGAACAATGCAGAAAACACAGAAATCAAAAAGGGAGCATTTTATACCGGCGAGTATCCCAACTTACTTGCCAAGGCCGGTTATACGGATGATGAGATAAACAGCCGCATAAACGAGTGGTTTTATCAGATGTTCACGTCGGGCGAGCCCCAGTGCATATACGGAGAAGACGGAGAAGGCGGTGGCTTTTTAATTGACACCGGAAATGACGATGTGCGCACTGAGGGTCAGTCATACGGCATGATGATGGCCGTTCAGATGGACAGGCAGGATATTTTTGATAAAATTTGGCGCTGGACAAAGCGGTATATGTGGCATGCGGAGGGCAAATACGAGGGCTATTTCGCATGGTCGTGCAACCTTGACGGCATCCGCCGCGCACAGGGCCCGGCACCGGACGGTGAAGAATATTTTGCTGCCGCTCTCTTTTTTGCATCGGCAAGATGGGGCGACGGCGAGCCACCTTTTGACTATTCAGTTCAGGCGCGTGACATACTCCGACACTGCGTCCATCAGCACACACTGACGGGCGGTGCCGGTGAGCCGATGTGGGATCCGGACAACTACCTTATCAGCTTCGTACCTGAGGCAAAATGGACAGACCCGTCATATCACCTGCCGCATTTTTATGAAATATTTGCACGCCGTGCGGACGAATGTGACCATGAGTTCTGGCGCCGGGCTGCAGATGCAAGCCGGGCTTTCATACCGAAGGCTGCTCATCCGGAAACTGGACTCTGCCCTGAATATTCAGAGTACGACGGAAGCCCGAAGCAGGCACGGTGGGGCGGCAGCTCGTTTTACAGCGACGCTTACCGGGTAGCGATCAATATCGGCCTTGACTCAATTTGGTTCGGCCCGCGTCCTAAGTATGCGAAAATAGCGAGGAACATACAGCGTTTCTTTGATGGCGTCGGCCGTGATATAACAAAGTGGATGGACTATGAAATCGACGGCACGCCAAAATCCCGCCCGGCTCTGCACCCGGTGGGGCTTTTAGCAACAATAGCGGCGGCGTCTGCAGCAATTCTGACATACGACGGCACACAAGGTAGCGAGGTTGAAAAATTGTGCCTTGACTGGATGCGCCTTTTCTTTGAAACACCGCTGCGAACAGATAAAAGACGGTATTTTGACTCAGACCTTTGTTTCTTTACTCTTCTTCTCCTTTCTGGACGCTACCGTATATGGTGACTTTAGGGTATAGCAGTTATATTTTCGGTACGCCTCTCCTTTTTGCATAAAGGCAAAAAATTATAGCATGACTGTCAAAAGAAGATTAAATCTGCTTTTGCAGTCGTGCTTTTTTTAATAATAAAAAATATTATGCTTCTAACGTTACTTAAATTTCTACGGCGGCAAGAGATGGGGAAAGGTCTCTCTCCAATGTTAAGCCCAGAACAGGGTCGCCAT
>JAAYLD010000080.1 GCA_012522015.1 Clostridiales bacterium | reverse complement strand
TTCTTTATGTTATTTTATCGACTTATTACGAATATTTTGCCTATATATCAAAAACCCCCATCCGGCTTTCGCCTGATAGGAGTTTTTCTTCAGTCTGAGTCAAGCTATTTGATAGCTTGACTTTTTTGGTTTGTGAAACCATAACGATCTGTAGCAAAAGCCGGATTTTTTGTATGCTGGTTTGCAGCGTAAGGATTCAGCCAAAAACAAAACTGACTCCGCTTGAAATGCGAAGTCAGTATATTGCTTAAGACTTAATCTTAATTGCCACAATTAGGCTTGGTTTTAGCTTTTACTATCTTTTTATAATGGAGAACAAATCACTCGACACCGCCAACAGCCGGAAAAATAACCGACTCGTTGAAAGCTTCCGTCACCCCTCCAATAATGTTTAGCGTCGCTTTATATACTTCTTCCGCATTTTTCTTGCCAAAGGATGTGGCTGTAAGCCCGTATGCCTCGGGGTTTTCCAAAGCGGCCTTGGCAGGAACTATTTCATGCACAATTCCGATGTTAGTTTTATATCTGTGAACCCATGTAGGAATTGCTTCAGCTTTTACAACAAGGCATTCACCTGTAGAATAGAGCCTAATTGTTAGCTTCACGATAAGACCGCCCTCTGTCAGACTGCTGTTTGAAAAATCCTCGCCGAGAGTGACGCGATTTTGATTAGAAACAAGGTTGCCGAGCGAGTAATAACACAGTGTTTTCTTTGTACTGTCATGCTCGTTTGTCAGTATCGCAACGTCCTGCACAACATGCGGATGGCCGCCTATTATGACGTCGACGCCAAGATTACATAGCTCCTGTGCTACCTGTTCCTGATACCAGTTGTGCTTTGTCTTATACTCATGACCCCAGTGAATGTAGAAAATAATAATGTCAGCCCCCCCGGCACGCATGGCGTCTATGTTCTGTCTGACTTCATCGTAAAACTCGTCAAGAAGGCTTAAATTGTATATGTTCATGTAACCGAGATCGCCTTCGCGTATAACCCGACCGTTGATATACCGCGGCTCCGTTATCCCGCCCGACAAATCGTCGACATAATTGAGCATACCGACCTTTACCCCGCCGATATCAACCGTCAAGCAACCGTCATTTTCCGGATCAAGCTTTGCGCCGATGTAATCGAGGCCATAATCTATAAATTTCTCCTGTGTCCGGATAAGACCATGTTTATACGTGTCATAACAGTGGTTGTTCGCAAAGAGCATCATGTCAAATCCGGCATATTTTATCGCATCGAGCGTTGAATCCGGCGCATTGAATGCAGGAAAACCGCTGTATTTATAAGCATCTCCTGCTAACGTCGTCTCAAAATTAGCAACAGCATAATCGGCTGACGAAACAAGGTCTTTTATATATTTAAACGTGTTTGTGAAGTCGTATGTGCCATTCTCACCGGCGGCTTTAGCATACTCTATCTGCGCCATGTGGAACATTATATCACCGGCTGACAAAAGGGTTATTTCTTTATAAGTGACAGGGTCCTCTTCGGTAACAATCGCATCTGTCGTGCTTGGCTCTGTATCACTGTCTTTCGTATCACCGCTCTCTGTATCACTATTTGGCACAGATTCCGTTTCACCTATTGTGCTGTCGGTATCATCTGCACCAAAATCAAAGCGCCGTGATATTATAATTCCGGAGACAATAATAAACCAGATAATAAAGACGGTGATTAATACGACAGTATAATTGCCCCCACGTCGCCGGTGATATCTTCTGCCCATACGCAACAGCAATCCTCCATTAAAAACTCCCGCGCCGTCACTTTAGACGACGCGGACATAAATATTACTTTATTTAATAGTATCATGGCACTGCTTACGTGTCAACGTTTACATAGTAAGTATATTTTACATACAGTAGAAGAGCAGACCTTTTTTTATTGAAAAATTATTTATCCACGTGTTTCAGCTTCGACAAGCCTGACGCTGCAATAACGCTCGCGCAGCTTGTTTTTTTCAATTTTACCGGTCGGGTTGCGCGGAATGTCGGCGAATATTATTTTCCTCGGCCGTTTATAGCGCGGCAGCCCCAGGCAAAAATTGTTTATGTCCTCTTCTGTACAGACAGCGCCCGGTTTCAGCTCGATTATTGCCGCCGCAATCTCGCCAAGACGCTTGTCGGGAAGCCCGATGACAGCGACATCTTTAACAGCTTCGTGCGCACGGATGAAATTTTCAATTTGGACGGGATAAAGATTTTCGCCACCTGTTATAATGACATCTTTTTTGCGGTCGACAAGGTATATAAACCCCTCTTCATCCTCCATTGCCATATCGCCAGTATGCAGCCAACCGTTCTTAAGGACTTCATCGGTTGCTTGCTTATTATTATAATAGCAAATCATGACGCCGGGGCCGCGTACGCACAGCTCGCCAACCTCTCCTCTTGCGACGGGCTTGTCATTTTCATCGAATATCATCGTTTCCCACATATACCCGGCTTTGCCGATAGCTCCGACTTTATGAATATTCTCAATGCCAAGGTGTACGCATCCGGGGCCTGTGGATTCGGACAGCCCATAGTTAGTATCATACTGATGATGTGGGAAACATTTGTGCCAGCGCCTAACGAGACTCGGTGGCACCGGCTGTGCACCTATGTGCATAAGCCGCCACTGTGAAAGCCTTTTGTCGGTGGGGTCTATATCGCCGCGCTCAATTGCGTCAAGTATATCTTGCGCCCACGGCACAAGCAGCCAAACAATTGTAACTCTCTCGTCGCAGACGGTGCGGATTATCCACTCAGGCTTTACCCCACGTAGAAGAACTGCCCGGCCGCCGGTGAGAAGGCTGCCAAACCAGTGCATTTTCGCGCCTGTATGATAAAGCGGAGGTATGCAAAGGAAAACGTCGTCCTTTGTCTGTCCGTGGTGCTTCTGCTCGACAATACATGCACTCATTAACGCCCTGTGAAAATGGAGAATTGCCTTCGGGAAGCCTGTCGTGCCGCTTGAGAAATATATAGCAGCATGATCGTCCTCTGTGATGTCGACAGCGGGAGCAACAGACGAGCAGTAATTCACGAGCTTATCATAGCTGTCTGCAAATTCGGGAACTTTGTCATCACCGCCTGCACAGACGAAAAAGAAATCGCGTATGTTAGCAAGGTTTCCGTAAACGGACAACAAGCGCTCCGTAAACTCAGGGCCGAATACGAGGGCTCTGGCATCTGACAGATTAAGACAATACTGTATTTCCTCCGCCGTATAGCGGAAATTCATAGGGACAGCAAGTGCTCCAGTTTTGAGAATACCAAAATAAATCGGTAGCCATTCAATGCAGTTCATAAGCAGTATCGCCACTTTATCGCCCTTCTTGACGCCGCGCGTTAAAAGAAGATTGGCAAAACGGTTGGCTTTTGTGTCAAATTCACGCCATGTCATCTCACGGCGATACCGCCCGCCGGGACCGCTTTCAATTAAGCTGTATTCCCGCCAGGAAATTTTATCGTCCGGGCGCCGCTCGGGGTTGATTTCCACAAGTGCGACGTCGTTCGGGTAAATTTTAGCGTTTCGCTCAAGCACTTCTGTTATAACCATGACTAAACCAAACCATTCCTTTTCTTTTTCATCTATTTATGTTTCTCTTGGCATCATCAAAAAATAGAGCAAAACAAAAAGCCCTCACGGAAAAACGACCACAACTGTAATCGTTTTTCTCGATGAGGGCGGAAGAACCGCGGTACCACCTCAATTCACGAGCGCCTTACGGCGCATCGCCTCATAAGGCACGTGGCGTGTCAGTGCATTTTAAAAAGCAACTGCCAGCTCCAATATGCCTTTCCGCTGAAACGGGCGGGCCCGTCGCAGCTTACTGCCGGGTTTACACTTAAAAAACAACCCCGGGTTCAGTGCGCCGCTCTCGTGATGTATTCGAAGAAGACGCTCAGCACCGCCTTACACCAACCGGCGGCTCTCTTTGGCTTGATCGTCAACTCTACTTCTTCACGGTCATTGCGTTTGTCTGATTATAACACTCAAGAGAATGTTTTGTCAACGTCTGACGTGCAAAAATTCGTGAAACATAAAGAATAAAACTATGGTGAAGGCTACTACAAGAAGTGACTTGGAATAAGCCTCTGTACTTACTTGAGCTTGCTCGTATTTCTAAATTCTAAAAAAATCAAACTTAATTTAAACACGGTGAGTGATGAGTCAGCATATGCGTCACAAAGCATTAACCTCATTTTAGAGCAACAAATCAAAAAGACAAACATACACTTAGCTTTTTATTTATCTTCGCTTGCCGGTTCTTGTCGCTTTTATTTGCCCACGCAAAACTTCGAGAAAATTTCGCTCACTATTTCTTCAGTAACTTCTCTTCCGTCAAGCGACGCAAGGTGAGTGAGAGCTCCTTCAAGCTCGCCTGCCGCTATATCGGTGGGAAGCCCGCTATCAAGCGCCGCAATCGCGCCCATAACACGCACAAGAGCACCCTTTGCCTCGTGAAATTGCCTTGCGGTGGCCAGTACAGCGTCGCTTGAGAGATCTATTTCCGTGTCCGTAAATATCCGCTCAATTTCAGCTACAAGCTCATCAAAGCCGTCGCCTTTTGCAGCCGACATAACAATGGCGGGGGTATCCGCGTCATCTGCTAAGGCTTTGTATGCGCTTATATTTTCGTCAGGTGCCGCATCAGCTTTGTTTATGACAGCAATTTTTACAGGGACGGTTGCTTTTAGAAGCTCGCTGTCGGCATCACTTGGCTTTTCAGTCGCATCAAAAACGGCAATAATAAGCTCCGCTGCGCTGATTTTTTCACGCGCGCGCGAAACGCCTATTCGCTCAATGGGATCATCTACATTGTCGACACGCAATCCCGCCGTATCGTAAAGATGAAGCAAAACGCGCCCGGCGGCGACGTCAGCGCGCAGCGTATCGCGCGTCGTTCCGGCAATATCCGTTACAATAGCGCTTCCTTCTCCGGCGAAAAGGTTAAAAAGAGTGCTTTTTCCTGCATTCGGACGCCCGCAAATGACTGCCT
>JAAYLD010000079.1 GCA_012522015.1 Clostridiales bacterium | reverse complement strand
GCCGGAGGAGAAAACGGAATGAAAAACGAAGAGCAAGAAAGACAAAGCATCCAGCACCATAACCACAAGATATATTTTCTTGTCATAATAGCCGGTAGGAAGCAAAAGAATGAGCTTTTAACAATGCTTACAGAGGCTGGGACGCCAATTATAAACACGCTGTACGGCCGTGGCACTGTTAAAACAGGGTATCTAATGAATCTACTCGGCATTGTGTCAGAAGAAAATAAGGTGGTTATTACAAGCATTATGACGGATGTCAAAACGGACACTGTCATGAACATGCTGGTGGAAAAATTCGGATTTAATGAGCCGAACACCGGGATTGCATTTGCCGTGCCGGTTAATGGATTGTTGTATTAATGACGGAGGGGAGGGGTAAATAAAATGGAAAGACAAATCGATAGAGTAAGGGTTGTTTATATAATAGTGAACGCAGGCTATGCTGATGAGGTCACTGAGATAATAAGATCTGCCGGCGCTGGTAGTGCGACAATAATGAATGCCCGTGGAGAGGGCAAACTCCATGAAGTTTTTATGGGCATAACGGTTGATGCGGAAAAGGAGATTATTCTTTGTGTCGCCCCTGACAAAATAGCGGATCAAATAATGAACGCTGTTAAAGAGCGGGCAGGGATCAAGACTCCTGCGCATGGTGTATGCTTTTCAATGCCTGTTGACCGCGTCGTGGGCATTAATTTGACTCCCGTAAAGCCAACAAAAAAAGAAAAGAGCAATGAGTGAAAAGTATAATTGAAAAAGGATCATAATTTATTTGCTGCGATGGGAATCTTATCATCAAGCGGTAATGGACACATTGAAACAGAGCGGAAGTTCCTTATAAGGATGCCGTCACACGATATTCTTGATATGTGTGAGGGCAGCTATATTGTCCAGACATACATCACGCCGGAGGACAGCGAAGGGACGACTGACAGGATTCGCTCCCGCACGCCCATAAGAGGTGGCGAAACAGTCTTTTTGCGCACAAAGAAAAAGCGCATCAGCGAATTAAGCAGTTATGAGGAAGATGTCATCATATCAAAGGACGAATATGATGAGCTGCTGAAGCGGCGCATTCCGGACATGGTGGATATCATAAAGAAGCGGTATCTCTTGCCGTTTGGGGGGTTAATATTCGAGATAGACATTTACCCCTTTTGGCACGATCGCGCTATTATGGAAGTTGAATTGCCAAAGGAAGATACCCCGTTTGAAATTCCCCCTGGGATCGAAATTATACGCGAGGTGACGGGGGATAGCAGATATAAAAACAAATCTCTTGCAAGGTCTGTTCCGTATGACGATATTTGATGTGATGTGTGCTGTACCCTCCCAACAAAAAAGCATTATATAAATAAAAACAAAACGGCACCGTATATTATATATGGTGCCGTTTTTTTATATGTATCTGAAGAAATTACGTTTTGCTGTTTATACTATATTTATTGCATGGCGCGGCAGACATTCCTCACGCATTTACTGTTCAAAATAGCTCGTTATGAGAGTGCTTTTACTAAATCGGCGACCCATTCCCAGAATGCCGCCCCAGCATCACGGAAGACATAAGCAAGTAAAATTGCCGCAATAGCGCATATTGTGACGAGTATCATGACAAGCATCATATAACCGAAGGCAAAATTACGCTTTGCCAGCTTGTTCGCTGTTGAGGCGTATATAATAGCTATGAAAAAACCAATTACAGGGATTGAAAAGAGCACCATCATCCATGTGTATGAAAGGGGTGAAATTGGTGCGTAATATGACTTCGGTGACGGGCACATCTCGGAATATGCACTGTACTGAAGACGGGCTGTTTTAATATCGGCTAAAGGCCTTGTTGGCTGCGGTTGCTCAGGCATATCGACGGTTGGCGCGTCAGATGTGCTATAACCCATCGCAGAGTGCGGGGAAGCATTATCCGATGCGGCTGCTCGTGTATGTATCGAGGCGTTGTCCGATGCTGATACAGCTGAAGGTGGTACCATTTCTTCTGTTGAGGAGGGATTTGTGTTTAAACCGGTATCCGAGACACCAGAAGAACCATTTTCAGCGGTATTTATAATGTTATCGTTTGTCATAACGTCCTTACTTCCTTTATATGATTGCTTTATATTTCATCACTGTAGCAATTATTACACAAATATGAAACTTTGTAAACATATAATCTGTCGAATATTAAAAATAATAACATTGCGTTTGAAAAACATTGACATGGTGCTATGTTATATTGTATAATTAGCGTGCTGAAGGGATATTGGCTCCTTCGGTGTACTAATTATCTATCACATGGAGAAGTACTCAAGTGGCCGAAGAGGCGCCCCTGCTAAGGGTGTAGGTCGGGAATTACCGGCGCGAGAGTTCAAATCTCTCCTTCTCCGTAAAGACGCTATATAAGGTTATTTTCTTATGTAGTGTCTTTTTTTGCTTGATAGGCATATAAAAAACAGCAGGGAGTTGATAAAATATTATTAAGGGAAATGACGGAAGATAATTATGATGCTCTTTGTGCAATATTAGCCAGTAAGGATATATCTTATAAGAGAAATATATAGAAATACAAAGTTGTACGCAACAACATGTCAGGGGCGGCTGAAAAGTGAGCTATTATCGACTATCTTATCAAAGACATCCTCGTATAGGGTAAAATACATGGCATAAATCTGTCTTAGAAAATTTTTCAGAGGTTTTTCATTGGCGGAACTTTTTATAATTTAAAACCGCTTAAACATAAGGTTTAAGCGGTTTTTTCTCGGAGTGACAGGACTTGAACCTGCGGCCTGATGGTCCCAAACCACCCGCTCTACCAGCTGAGCCACACCCCGATGAGGATTATATAAAACTTTGATTTATTATATGAGTGATAAAGAAAATTCGTGTGATTTTTTATCGTTAATAGCTGCTGTTTGCTTGTAATGCAGCGGCATGAAGTGCTATCACAACAAAAGACAAAAGACTAAAACAAGCAGCTGATAATAGGCATTTGTGTTATAAGCGGGTGACGGGAATCGAACCCGCGTATTCAGCTTGGGAAGCTGATATTCTACCATTGAACTACACCCGCATTCTATGACAACATAGAGCGTGATTATTATAACAAAGTGAGATATCATTGTCAACATAAAAACTTTTGCTATATATGTGATGATTTTTATTTTTCTTGTCAATACGTGCATTTCACGAATGTGTAAAACAGTTAGAAGATGTGCACGGTAATAAATAATATTATCAGGTGAAATGTTACCGGTGAGCCATAAACTGCCTATATTTTATTGTTGTTATTTGCACAGAATAAAGGTGTGGGAAAATATTATATTAAACAAAAAATTTTGTTTCCCGTTGAGGTGTCGGACGGGTGTATGGAATACGAATATTATAAAAGCAGTGTGTACGTGACACCAAAGGTGGGGAGCGCGCATCTTACGGCAAAAAACAAAAAGCTGCAAAGAGATGTAAATGATAAAGGCAAAAAAGGCAAAAACAAAAAAAGGTATGGCAGGAATATAAGGGCGGTAAGGAGGGAGAGAAATACAGCTTTAGTTTTTGCTTTTGCGTTAGTTTTCACTACTTTGTCAGCTGTCTTAGCTAGTGCGACGATATGGTACCGCAGCATAGCGGCGTCTGAAAAAAAGCTGCGTTATTCGCTTGATGCTAACAGCAAAAGTTCAGCTTTGCTGGATTTTGCCGCATATGCAGCAGAGCTGAAAAGCGGCCTCTTATTGCTCGCTGACTCAGGCGATGGTGCCGTAGAGTTAGGTTCTGACGATGGAACATCGAGCTTTGTTTATATAGCTGCTAAGGCTCTTGCCGCCGCGCGCTGTGCTGAGGCTGCTCTTTACCGCTTGGGTGTATCAGATACGGGACCTGCTTCTGCCGCCGCTGACGGAATAGCCGTTTATCTGCGCGATTGTGCCGCTGCTATTTTGTCGGCATGCTCCTCGCATAAAGCCGGTGTGACGACAACATTTAAGGGTGAAGTTTTCGCTGCTCTTGCGGCGTATGCGGAGGTATTAAGCGGTGCGCTTGACAATGCTGCATCGAATTTCATGCAAAGCGAGGGGCGTAATATTTCCGCAAAAGAGAAGCATTTATCGGTATATGAGGTTGTTGGCAGTCTTTATGCTGAGTTTGCAGATTATCGTGCTGTGCATATAGCAGATAGCAGTGCAAATGTATCAGGCACAGATACGTATTATTTGCTTCGCGGATACCCTGAGGTGTCGGAGGAGGAGGCAAGGCGTGTTGCTTCAAAGCTGATAGGAGGCAGAGCCATGCTTTCCTCGGCTGTGAACCATACGTTTCCTCTTGTATATACTTTTTATTGTGAGAATGCCTGCGCTGATGTGACGCGAATGGGGGGACTCCTCATTCGTATGACAGTGTGTCGCGATGGGAATCTTTCACCTCGTGGTGAGAGGGAATGCCGCCTTGTTGCAAAAACCTTCCTCAATCGTGCTAAAATCAAAGGGTTGTGTTTGCTTCGGTATGAAAAAATGAAGAATGAAGATGAATATTTATACGTTTTTACTGCGCCTGGAAGGAGTGAAGGCGATGGCGCTGTTTATATAACGGTCAACACATCTGGTGCGCGTGTCTCAAAATTTGATGCAACGGAATACTATAAATTGTATGCGCCATAAAGAGCAAATCAAATGTGAAAAAGGCTCCGGTGGTGGAAGGAGGGGTATTTTCAGGGTAAAAAAGAGGCAAAAATGCACCTTATTTGTACAAATGACGTATAAATTTCATCAAAATCCTTGAATTTGATTATGTTTGATGATATAATGCTTCAATACAAACGGGGAAAAATGTAAGCCGCCCATACGCAGCATGATATGCTCCCCGGAAAGGCGGATCATCACCGTGAGAAAAGATTACGAAAAGCACAAAAACGAAAAATATTACATTACAACAGCGATAGCGTATGCATCGAAGAAGCCGCATTTTGGCAACACCTACGAGGTGATAATGACGGATGCCATTGCCCGTTTCCGTCGTCAGATCGGATGCGATGTATTCTTTTGCACAGGAACCGACGAGCATGGCGAAAAGATAGAGAAGCTTGCCCACGAGATGGGCGTGACTCCGAAGGAGCACGTTGATAAAGTAGCCGGCGAAGTTAAGGCTATCTGGGATCTCATGGGTGCAAGTTATGACTATTTTATCCGAACAACTGATGATTACCACGAAGCCGCCGTACAGCACATTTTTCGCAAAATGTACGAGCGCGGCGATATATACAAAGGCTATTACGAAGGCTGGTACTGTGTGCCGGACGAGACCTTCCTCACCGATACACAGGTAGTAGATGGTAAGTGTCCGGAATGCGGGCGTCCGGTTGAACGCGCACGCGAGGAAGCTTACTATTTCCGTATGAGCAAATATGCTGACAGGCTTATTCGCCATATTGAGGAAAACCCAGATTTCATTGAGCCTGAAGCGCGCCGGCGCGAGATGCTCAACAACTTCCTTCTGCCAGGGCTTCAGGATTTGTGCGTATCCCGCTCATCGTTTAAGTGGGGTATTCCTGTTGAGTTCGACCCGGGTCATGTTGTCTATGTGTGGCTCGATGCGCTTTCAAACTATATAACAGCACTCGGCTATGATCCCGATAATGAAGAGCAGCCTGAGCTTTTTAAAAAGTATTGGCCGGCTGATGTCCACATCATCGGCAAGGATATAGTGCGGTTCCATGCTATTTACTGGCCGATATACCTCATGTCACTTGACCTGCCGCTGCCAAAAAAGATTTTCGCACATCCGTGGTTTAACTTCGGCGCCGATAAGATGTCGAAATCCCGCGGCAATATTATATACGCGGATGAGATGGCGGAAAAAATAGGCGTTGACGGAGTTCGCTATTATGCACTCGTTGAAATGCCGTATTCTTCTGATGGCAGCATCACGTGGGAAAGCGTTGTTTCTCGCTATAATTCTGATCTTGCAAACAATCTCGGCAACCTTGTGAGCCGTACGCTTGCCATGACGGGGAAATATTTCGGCGGCATAGTTCCCACACCGGGTGCGGAAGAGGGTATAGATGTTGAGCTTAAGGCTATGGCAGCCGATACTGTCAACAGTGTTTATGATAATATGTGCTCATACCATATAGCCGATGCCCTCGAGAGCATTTTCGCTTTTCTGCGCCGCGTAAACAAGTATATTGACGAAACGACACCGTGGGTTCTTGCAAAAGACGAGGGGGCGGGGAGAGATTGTCTTGCCACAGTTATTTATAACCTGCTTGAGAGCATAAGAATAGCAGCAATACTGCTTTTACCGTTCATTCCAGCGTCGGCAGAGAGCATACTTGAGCAGCTTGGGACAGATGTACGCGATTACGATGCGCTTGAGACGTTCGGAGGCCTTCGCCCGGGCGGACATATTGGAACTCCGAAGACGCTTTTCGCACGCATTGACGAAGAGAAGTTCCTCGCCGAAATAAGAGCGGCTGCAGAAGAGCAGAAAAAAGATGAAGAGCCAGCTCGTGAGAAGCCGGAGGGGGTCGCTCAAATTTCGATTGATGACTTTATGGGCGTTGAGCTACGCACAGCGCAGGTAATCGAATGCGAACCTATACCGAAAGTTAAAAAGCTGTTAAAACTTACACTTGATCTTGGCTATGAGAAAAGGCAAGTAGTCTCCGGCATTGCAAAGTGGTATAAGCCAGATGACCTCATTGGTAAAAAGGTTATTGTTGTTGCGAATTTAAAACCCGCCACAATTTGCGGTGTTGAAAGCAACGGTATGATACTTGCATCTGGCGAGGAAACAGTGCGCGTTGTGTTCTTATCACCCGATACTCCGCTTGGGGAGCGAGTAAGGTGAAGAGCGTTATAACTGATACGGTGGCAGATTTTATACAAGAGCGGGGGCATGAGCGGGGGCATATAGATTCACAGGGAAGCTCCGCTTATGAGGCGCCGACAAACGATCCTAACGCGGCCACAGCATTCATGTTTTTCGACGCACACGCTCACTACGATGACGCTCGTTTTGAGGTCGAATACGAGGGTGGGGCTATAGCTGCTCTTCGCGCCTCACGGGAGGCGGGAGTCACCGCTGTCGTAAACGCAGGCGTAACAATAGAGTCAAGCCGGGCATTAGCAGAGTTTGTGCGCAGTTTTACAGGCGATACAAAGGTTCCGCGTATGTACGCGACAGCCGGAATACATCCGAGCGAGACTGACTCATATGAGCGCCTTCTTGACGCAATGACAGAACTCCAGTCCCTTTTAGATACTGGCAATTATATTGCCGTTGGCGAAATCGGGCTTGATTATCATTATCCAAACACGGACAGGGAAAAGCAGATATCACTCTTTCGGGCGCAGCTTGAGCTTGCAAGACATTTTAAGCTTTCTGCAGTTATACACGACAGAGAAGCGCACGGAGATGTGTTTAATATATTACGCGAATTCCCAGACGTTAAGTGCCTTCTTCACTGCTTCAGCGGAAGCGCGGAGCAGGCAAGGCAATACGCAAAACTTGGTAGATATTTTTCATTCGGTGGCGTGCTGACGTATAAAAACGCAGCTAAAACGAGAGAAGCGGCATCGGTTATTCCGTCAGATCTTATTCTTTTAGAGACGGACTGTCCGTATCTTGCTCCGTCGCCATATAGGGGGAAGATAAACTATTCAGGTTATATGATGTTCATAGCACAGGCTCTGTGCGAGGTGAAGGGAGTTTCAGCGGATGAAGCTGCAAAGCTTGCGCACGATAACGCTGTAGCTTTCTACGGACTGTCGTAGTGCCACATGACTGTCAGCGTTGGGATTAGCCGACTAAAAAGCAAAGAAAGGAACGGCTTTTTGTATGCGACTTACACCGCTATCAAAAAAGTACGCGAAAAGACACGACAGCTTCAGCTTGAATATGTTTGTTGCTGTTGTTACCGCTGTTGTCATCATATTTATTGCATCATATCTTGCAGGGGCGCAGTTTAGAGATGGAGACATCCCGAGCGCAGGGATTTCCGATGACATATCCTCTGATGATGCGGACGACGACTTGCGCGACCCGGATTCTTATGTCGATAGCAGTGAAAATCATTATGATAATAATTTTGATGTTATCGACAATGAATCCGGGGCAAAGGATGGTTTGACTGATAATGCTACTCTTGTCAAAGACGATGATAATGGCGTTTTCTATGAGGAATTAGACAACGGCACTCCTCACCTGTCGTCTCCGTATGAGGACTCTGTCCTTTCAGGCAGATATGAAGAGCTTTTGAATAAAATAAAAAATGGCGAAACGATTAAATCAACAGAAGACAGTGAGACCAGCGAAGAGAAGCCAAACACAACCGAAGCGCTGCCTGAGACAACAAAACAGACGCCTGAGGTGACGACACGTCCTGCAGCTGAGACTACATCTCCTCCTGAAACGACGGCCACCCCGCCTAAAACCGAGTCAAATAACGGTAAAAAAGATGGCGGAACATCCGAAGTTTACATAAACGGAGAGAAGCAAGACTTTTGTGCTGTTGATGTTGGCGGTGTAATATTTGTACCGTTTAAGGCGTTTGTATCGGCGCTTGACTCCACGCTTAAGTTTAAGTGGAACAGTGAAACCCGTACCCTTGCGGCAACATCTTCAGATAATTCGATGAATATTTCGGTCGGAGATGGCAACTGCTACGTTCAGGCAAACGGACGGTATTTCTATACTAAAAAGAATATATACATTAATAAAAACGATTTGATTATGGCACCGGCAGAGCTTGTTGCCAAAGCATTTTTGACATCGTATTCGGTGTCGGACGGTAAGGTTAATGTAGGGGCACCCGGCGGTTATATTGAAAAGGGTGAAACTTACTACGATTCGGACAATCTATATTGGCTCTCGCATATTATCAACGCGGAATCAGGAAATGAGCCTATGAAAGGAAAGCTTGCCGTCGGAGCTGTCATAATTAATAGAACGAAAGATAGTCATTTCCCAAGCACTATAAAGGATGTTATTTTCGATAACAGCGATGGCATTCAATTTATACCGGCATATACAGGCTCGATATATAACGAGCCTAACACCGACAGTATAATAGCAGCAAAAATGTGTCTTGAAGGATATATTATTGATAAAACTATTTTATATTTTTCAATTAGCGGCGCAAATAGCTGGGCATCAAGACACCGTCAATTTGTGTTTACGATTAGCGGGCATGATTTCTATGCTTGAGAGAGAATATTAATAAATAGATAGAAATAGAATAAAAAACCGGGGTTCCAAACTGGAACCCCGGACTTTATTTGCCGGTATAAGCAAAAACATATGATTTAGTAGCGGTTGTCGTCGCCCGCTTTATCCAACGGTTAAAGGCAGCAGTAGTATTCCGTTGTTTTTCTTTTGCTTTGTTTTGTTTTCTTCTTTACTGGAGACTGTTGAGAGCCTTTGTGAAGATGCTCTTCTTGCGTGCGGCAGCATTTTTGTGTATAATGCCACGTGCTGTGGCACGGTCAAGCCTTTTGACCGTTTCGCGATATAATTCAGTCGCGGCTTCCTTGTCGCCGGCAGCCAGTGCTGCTTTATATTTTTTTATAGAAGTGAGCAGGGCGGACTTATACATCCTGTTCCTGAGGTTCTTCTTCTCGCTGACGAGCACGCGTTTTTTTGCCGATTTGATGTTTGGCACCCGAATTTCACCTCCTTGACGCATATTACGCTTCACAAATATGCTCTGCGCGGCGCCTGAGAGGTGCGCGCCGTGCGATACGTTTTAGCCTGAGTATATATATTATCACGATTTGTGAAGAATATCAAGGACTTTTTTTGCGTTTTTCTTTTTTTCTTGAAAACAATAAAACTACTGAGAAAAAAGCGAAAAGTTTACAAAAAGTTTACAAGTAAAAAATGTGTAAAAAACCATAATGATAAATGTAAATTTAAGAAAAGGAGGATTGAAAACCAAAATATTTTAAAAATTACGTTGACAACATGACGTATATATGTTATAATTATAAGCTGCGTTATGTTCGCAATTTTTAGTTATATATATAAGTATTTACATTAAATTAATTATATACAGCTATATATAGTGGGGCGGACACAAGTCCGTAACTTTTGAAGGAGCGTCAGGAAAATGGTAAAACCAGTAAAACTCGGGAAAAACGTGAGAATGAGCTTTTCGAAAATCGATGAAGCGCTTAAAATGCCCAACCTTATCGAGGTTCAGAAAAAATCGTTCCGCTGGTTTTTGGACGAGGGGCTGATGGAAGTTCTTCGCGACATATCCCCGATAACCGATTACTCCGGCAACCTGCTTATCGAGTTTGTGTCGTATAGCATTGACACGAAACCGAAGTATTCTGTAGATGAATGCAAAGAGCATGATGCCAACTACGCGGCACCGCTCAAGGTTAACGTACGTCTTACAAACAAGCAAACTGGTGAAGTGAAGCAGTCCGAAATTTACATGGGCGATTTTCCGCTCATGACGGATAAGGGTACGTTTATCATTAATGGTGCTGAGCGTGTCATTGTTTCACAGATAGTACGCTCCCCGGGAATATATTACGATTCAACCATTGATAAAACAGGTAAGCGCTTATTCTCAGCTCAGGTCATCCCGTACCGCGGTGTCTGGCTTGAATACGAAACCGATGTAAACGATGTCCTGTATGTGCGCGTTGATAAAAACCGCAAGTTGCCAATTACAGTACTTATACGCGCTCTGGGCATCGAAACGGAGCGGGATATCCTAGAGTTTTTCGGTGAGGAGCCTAAGCTAATAGCTTCTCTTGCCAAGGACGAGCTTACAAGACAAGCGGAGGAGAACAATACATCCGAGGGCGAAGAAGCGCTTAAGGAAATATATAAGCGGCTGCGTCCGGGCGAACCCGCTATTGTTGAAAGCGCGCAATCGCTTATAAATAACATGTTCTTTGATTCGAAGCGTTATGACCTCGCGCCTGTCGGACGCTATAAATTCGATAAAAAGCTTGCGCTTGCCAGCAGAATTAAAGGGCACAAGCTCTCGCGGCCTGCTGTAAGCCCGCTCACAGGTGAGGTTATTGCCGAGCCCGGCGTTTATCTTACCCTTGATGATGCGACTGCAATTGAAAATGCGTGCATCACTGAGGTTTATGTTGAAAGCGAAAATGGAAACGAGGTCAAGGTATTCTCAAATGGTGCCGTTGATCCTGTCAATGTGCTTGGCTATTCTCTTGCGGATTGCGGTGTCAGAGAAAAGTGCAATTTCGCTGTCCTTCGTGAAATTATTGAAGAGGCGTGTGGCGATAAAGAGGCTATACGCGAGCTCGCACGCCGCAGCATAAATGAGCTTTGCCCAAGGCATATAACAAAAGACGATATTTTTGCCTCTATTAACTATATTTTGTGCCTTTCACACGATATCGGCTCGATTGACGATATCGACCATCTCGGCAACCGCCGCCTGCGCTGCGTTGGTGAGCTTCTTCAGAACCAGCTTCGCATTGGTTTTTCAAGAATGGATAAGATCGTCAAGGAGCGCATGACGATAACGGACAACGAGACGCTCACACCGCAGATGCTTATAAACATCCGTCCGGTGGTCACGGCGATTCGTGAGTTCTTTGGCTCATCGCCGCTATCGCAGTTCATGGATCAAGCGAACCCTCTTGCCGAGTTAACACACAAACGCCGTGTGTCGGCGCTCGGTCCCGGCGGTCTTTCGCGTGATCGGGCTTCCTTTGACGTTCGCGACGTCCACTACACACACTATGGAAGAGTGTGTCCGATAGAAACGCCAGAAGGACCGAACATCGGACTTATATCATATCTTGCAACATATGCTCGCATAAACGATTACGGCTTCATTGAAGCGCCGTATCGCCGCGTTGACAAGGCAACGGGTGTCGTGACGAATGAAATCGTCTATATGTCGGCTGATGTTGAAGACAACTATATCATTGCCCAGGCAAACGAGCCTCTCGACGAGAACAACAGGTTTGTAAACCGTCGTGTAGCCACTCGTGACCGTGCGGAAATAATTGAGGTTCCGCGTGAAAAAGTTGACTTCATGGACGTGTCGCCGAAAATGGTAGTTTCCGTTGCGACGTCAATGATCCCGTTCCTTGAGAACGATGATAACTCGCGTGCTCTCATGGGTTCAAACATGCAGAAGCAGGCTGTTCCGCTTCTGGTGACTGAAGCCCCCATCGTCGGTACAGGTATGGAGTACAAAGCGGCGATGGATTCAGGTGTTGTTGTTTTGGCAGACACAGATGGATACGTTGAGCGTGTTACTGCTGACGAAATAACGGTTCGCGGTGACGACGGCTTGAAACGCGTCTACCATCTGACGAAGTTTAAGCGTTCGAACCAAGGAACGTGCATCAACCAGCACCCGATTGTCTCCGTTGGTGACCGCGTTGAGCGCAGTGATTGCATAGCCGACGGTCAATCGACATCAAATGGCGAAATTTCCCTCGGAAAGAACGTTCTTGTCGGCTTCATGCCTTGGGAAGGTTTTAACTACGAGGACGCTGTTCTTTTAAACGAACGACTTGTACGTGACGATGTTTACACATCGATTCACATTGAAGAATATTCACACGAGGCCCGCGAAACAAAGCTCGGTCCGGAAGAAATTACGCGTGAAATCCCGAACGTCGGTGAGGATGCGCTGAAAGATTTAACTCTCGAGGGTATTGTAAAGATAGGCACGGAGGTTCGTGCGGGAGACATCCTCGTCGGTAAGGTAACGCCAAAGGGCGAAACAGAACTGACAGCAGAGGAGCGCCTCTTGCGTGCCATATTTGGAGAAAAGGCGCGTGAGGTGCGTGATACCTCTCTCCGCTTACCGCACGGCGAATCAGGCACTGTAATTGATGTTCGTGTGTTTTCGCGTGAAAACAACGACGAATTAGCGCCCGGTGTGATAAAAGTTGTGCGTGTTTATATAGCACAGAAACGAAAAATTTCAGTTGGCGACAAGATGGCAGGACGCCACGGCAACAAGGGTGTCGTGTCGTGTATACTCCCGCCTGAGGATATGCCGTTCCTTGCGGACGGTACGCCACTTGACATAGTGCTCAACCCGCTTGGCGTTCCGTCACGAATGAATATAGGTCAGATTCTTGAGGTTCACCTCGGCATTGCCGCGAAAAAGCTCGGGTGGAAGGTAATGACCCCTGTTTTCGACGGTGCAAGCGAGAAAGATATTACCGAATGCATGCGCTTGGCTGGTATTAGTCGTTTGCCGCTTAGCAATGAAAATCTCGACGGTAAGCCTCTTTATGAGCTTATTATGGATGAGAACGGCAAAGAAGATTTACGTGAGCTTACATCCGCTGAGAAGGCAGACAAAGAATATATAAATCGTCTGCGTGCGGAAGGCAAGCTACGTATCGTCGATGGAAAGACTATACTATACGATGGGCGCACGGGTGAGCCTTTTGACAATCCTGTAACGGTTGGCATCATGTATTACCTCAAGCTTCATCACCTTGTCGATGATAAGATTCACGCACGCTCGACAGGTCCATATTCGCTGATAACGCAGCAGCCGCTTGGTGGAAAAGCACAATTTGGCGGCCAGCGCTTTGGCGAAATGGAGGTTTGGGCGCTTGAGGCATACGGCGCGGCTTATACGCTTCAGGAGATACTGACAGTTAAGAGTGACGACGTCACAGGCCGCGTAAAGACGTATGAAGCGATAGTCAAGGGGCAGAACATTCCAACGCCTGGCGTTCCTGAATCTTTCAAAGTTCTTGTCAAGGAACTGCAGGCGCTGGCGCTTGACGTACGCGTTCTTGACCGTTTTGGTCGCGAAATAAAACTTTCGGATATAAATGACGATGGAGATAGGTCGGAAGTTGTATCCGATATAAGCGAAAGCGACGTTGGAGAATCCGTCGAGCCGGATGACCATTTGAGATCTTTCAGCGAGGAAGAGGAAGAGGACGACAACTCCTTCGATTTTGATATTGATGACGCCGGTTTCGGTGTTGAGGACGATATCTCAAGCGACGGCAATGATGATAATGACTACATTCGACCTGCGATTCCAGCAAATCGATAACTTGGAAGGGAAATATAAATGGAACGTAATAAATTCGATTCGATAAAGATTGGTCTTGCGTCCCCCGACATGATAAGGAGCTGGTCTCATGGCGAGGTCAAGAAGCCCGAAACTATAAACTACAGAACTCTCAAAGCGGAGCGCGACGGCCTTTTCTGTGAGCGCATATTTGGACCAACGAAGGACGGCGAGTGTCTTTGCGGCAAGTATAAGCGTATGCGCTATAAGGGCAAAGTATGCGAAAAGTGCGGCGTTGAGGTGACGACGAAGAAAGTACGCCGTGAGCGGATGGGCCACATTGAGCTTGCGGCACCTGTTTCGCACATTTGGTATTTCCGCGCAATACCCTCACGCATGGGGCTGATGCTTGACATGTCGCCGCGTCAGCTTGAGAAAGTTCTTTACTTTGCAAGCTATATTGTAATTGATCCAGGCAACACGCCACTTGAGAAAAAAGAGCTTCTTTCGGAGAGTAAATACCGCGAGTATTACGAGAAATACGAAAACGATTTTACTGTTGGCATGGGTGCTGAAGCAATAAAGAAGCTCCTTGCCGAAATTGATGTAGAAGCGCTTTCACGTGAGCTGAAAAACGAGCTTCAGACAGCAACCGGTCAGAAGAAAGTCAGAATTATTAAGCGTCTTGAAGTCGTCGAAGCTTTCCGTAAATCCGGCAACCGTCCGGAGTGGATGATACTTGATGTTATACCCATCCTGCCGCCGGGAATACGTCCGATGGTTCAGCTTGACGGTGGCCGCTTTGCTTCCTCCGACTTAAATGATCTTTACCGCCGTGTTATCAACCGCAATAACCGTTTGAAGAAACTTCTTGAAATGCATACGCCTGATATTATCATTCGCAACGAGAAGCGTATGCTTCAGGAAGCGGTCGATGCGTTGATTGACAACGGCCGCCGCGGTAAGCCCGTCACAGGGCCTTCTAACCGTCCGCTTAAGAGTCTTTCCGAGATGCTCCGCGGTAAGCAGGGGCGTTTCCGCCAGAACCTGCTTGGTAAGCGTGTTGACTATTCGGGACGTTCGGTTATCGTTGTAGGGCCTAACCTAAAGATATATCAGTGCGGCCTGCCTAAAGAAATGGCGCTCGAGCTCTTCAAACCGTTTGTTATGAAGCGGCTTGTTGAAACACAAAAGGCTACAAATATAAAAGAAGCGAAAAAGAAGGTTGACCGCATTCATCCAGAGGTTTGGGATGCGCTTGAAAACGTAATACGCGAGCATCCCGTGCTTCTCAACCGTGCTCCGACGCTCCACCGCCTGTCAATTCAGGCGTTTGAACCGGTGCTCGTTGAAGGTAAGGCTATAAAGCTTCATCCGCTCGTATGTAAGGCGTTTAACGCCGACTTCGACGGCGACCAGATGCCAATACACGTTCCGCTTTCAGCGGAAGCACAGGCGGAAGCCCGGTTCCTCATGCTTTCAGCGAACAACCTGCTGAAACCGGCTGACGGACGCGCCGTTACTGTCCCGTCGCAGGACATGGTTCTTGGCTGCTACTATTTAACGATGGATTACCCCGGCGAACCTGGGGAGGGGCACGTTTACCGTGACTACGACGAAGCGCTCATGGCCTACGAAAATGGCCTGCTTGGTCTTCATGCGCCGATTAAAGTGCGCGTTGAGCGTGAAATTGATGGGCAGGTTAAGTCAAAGATAATCGATGCTACGGTCGGACGGCTCATTTTCAACCGTGCTATACCGCAGGATCTTGGCATTGTTGATAGAAACGACCCTGAGCATGCCTTTGACCTTGAAATTACAGAGCCGACAACAGCAAAAACACTCTCTGCAATCGTTGATGCTTGCATCAAGCGCCACGGATTTGCCGTGACAGCAAACGTTCTTGACGAGATCAAGAGCATGGGTTATAAATACTCGACGCACGGAGCAATTTCTATTTCAATGGCCGACATAGTGATACCGGAGGAGAAATATACGCTTGTTACCGCTGCCGAGAAGAAGGTCGAAGAGATAAACCGTCACTTCAGCCGAGGCGAGCTGTCCGAAGAGGAGCGTTATAGCAACGTCATTAATATATGGGAGCAAACGACAAAAGACGTCGTTGAAGTTCTCCAAAACAATCTTGATAGTCACAACTCAATCAAAATGATGATTGACTCCGGAGCTCGTGGCACGATGACGCAAATGCGTCAGCTTGCTGGTATGCGCGGACTTATGTTCTCGACAACCGGTAAGACAATGGAACTTCCGATCAAATCAAACTTCCGTGAAGGTCTTAACATCCTTGAATACTTTATGGCTGCCCGTGGCGCCCGTAAGTCGCTTTCTGACACGGCGTTACGCACGGCTGACTCCGGTTACCTGACGCGTCGTCTTGTCGACGTCGCACAGGATGTCATTATCCGCGAGGAAGATTGTGGCTCACATAAGGGAATTTGGCTGTCCGATATTAAGGATGGCGAAGAAATGATTGAGCCGCTCAAGGATCGTCTCTTCGGCAGATATACGATTGGTGACGTTAAAGACCCGAAGACAGGCGAAGTCATCGTTCCGGACGACACGATGATAGGCGAGGATGAAGTCAAGAAGATTTTATCTCGTGGCATAGATAGGGTATACGTCCGTTCGGTGCTTCATTGTAATACCCGACATGGCGTCTGTTCTAAGTGCTACGGTGCCGACCTTGCGTTTGGAACACCGATTAATGTTGGTGAGGCTGTCGGCATAATAGCAGCCCAGTCGATAGGAGAGCCCGGCACACAGCTCACGATGAGAACATTCCACACGGGCGGTGTTGCCGGTTCAGACATCACGCAGGGTCTGCCTCGTGTTGAAGATCTCTTTGAGGCGCGCAAGCCTAAAAAGCCGGCGGTTGTTACAGAGTATGATGGCGTTGTGTCAATTAGCGAAGATAAGAGACTGCATACCGTCATGATTACAACGGACAGCAGCGAGGTTATATCTTATGTCGTCCCGTTTGGAATGAACCTTATTGTATCCGACGGAGATCGTGTAATACGAGGTCAGCGGCTGACCGAAGGTTACCTGAACCCGAACGACATAGTACGAATAAATGGTCTTGATGCGGTATATGATTATCTCATTCGTGAGGTGCAGAAGGTTTACCGTATGCAGTCTGTTGACATAAACGACAAGCATATTGAGGTCATAACACGTCAGATGACGCGCAAGGTAAGGGTTGAGGATCCGGGTGACACATCGCTTCTCACGGGTACGCTTGTCAGCCAAATCGAGTTTGAGGACGAAAACGCTGAAATACGGCGCCGTATTGCGGCAGGGGAAACAGGGCTTCGTGAAGCTACGTGCACGCCAGTACTTCTCGGCATAACAAAAGCTTCACTTATGACCGATTCCTTCTTGTCTGCAGCATCGTTCCAGGAGACGACGAAGGTTCTGACCGAAGCCGCGATAAACGGTAAGGTTGACCATCTACTCGGACTTAAGGAAAATGTCATTATCGGCAAGCTTATTCCTGCCGGCACAGGCATGGAGCGTTATCGCAATGTTGAGATTGAGCGTACAGAATCAAGCTCAGACACGATGCTTAACCTGCTTGCGGGTACGCGCCGTGAGGTTGACACTGCCCAGAAGGATAACAAAAAAGATGATAATGGTGTCACAAATGACTTAAGAAAAAACTTCTGGGATGCCTCGGATGACGAGCTCAGTTTAGATGAAGAACAGATATATGACGAGTACGACGAGGATAACGACAGCTCTGATAAAAGCGATGATTATACAGACGTCAAGGAGTAATAATAACTCCCGCAATCTTAACATATAAAGTAAAGCGGGAACGTCAGAGCCCGAATGGGCTCTGACGTTTAAACTTGATGATGTAAGGCAAATTTATATTATGTAATTGTGCAAAATGCTGAATATTAAAGGTAAAAATAATGCGCCTTGACAAAAAATAATGCTTGCTTTATAATGTAGATTGCGTACTTGCGGTCAGAATTTTTATGCCGTTTATGACCGCAATATTTAATTTTAATTTCACATACTCAGTGGCTTGCGGCGCTGTAAGCACTTGTGTATATAAGCATTTTTGTTACTATGAAAAGAAGGAGGAATTAAATGCCAACCTTTAACCAGCTCGTCAGACAGGGACGCAAGGCTAGGATTTATAAGTCGAAGTCACCTGCGCTCCAGACGCGCTTAAATACGCTGAAGAATCGCACAGTTCATAAGAGCTCACCACAGATGCGCGGAGTCTGCGTAAAGGTTACGACAAAGACACCGAAGAAGCCGAACTCAGCTCTTCGTAAGGTTGCAAGAGTCCGTCTTACAAATGGACTTGAAACGACTGTCTATATTCCGGGCATCGGGCATAACCTGCAGGAACACTCAGTTGTTCTGATACGCGGTGGGCGTGTTCGCGATCTCCCGGGCGTGCGTTACCACGTTGTTCGTGGCACACTTGACGCACAGGGCGTCGAAAACCGCAACCAGGGGCATTCGAAATACGGCGCTAAGAAACCAAAGAAGATGTAATTTTTTACTGATAAATCATTGAAACGGACGGTATTTATGTTTGCCGTCTTATGAAGCCTGTGTTCTGCCGATGACACGTAGTAACAGAAATGTTTATATGTATTTGTAGGCATATATACGTCTGACCGGCTGACACTTGCGGAAAATATTTTTTTCGAGTACCTGTGATAGCATTATATAATGAAGGAGGGAAGAATAGTGCCAAGAAGAGGTCAGATTTCGAAGAGGGAAGTCACGCCCGATCCGATATATAATTCACAGCTTGTGACAAGGCTGATAAATAAAGTGATGCTTGATGGCAAAAAAGGCGTGGCTCAGAAGATCGTTTACAATGCTTTTGCTATAATAGAAGCAAAGATGAACGAGAATCCGCTCAAGGTATTTGAGGAAGCTCTTGACAACGTGATGCCTTTACTTGAAGTAAAAGCACGCCGAGTTGGCGGGGCCACGTATCAGGTACCGTTGGAAGTCCGCGCTGAGCGCCGTCAAACGCTTGGTCTTCGCTGGATCGTCACTTATGCAAGAATGCGTAGTGAGCGCACAATGGCGGCGAGATTGGCGGCTGAAATCATGGATGCAAAGAATAGCATGGGCGGAGCTTTTAAGAAGAAAGATGAAACCCACAGAATGGCAGAAGCTAATAAAGCCTTTGCACACTATCGTTATTAATAAAAGGACGACGCATTTTTGAAACTGACAAAGGCTCCTCACGCGAGCGCCCGCGTGAAACGGAGGGTTACGGCATCCCGCCGGCAGCCGGTCGTGTGCGTCCTATGAAAGGAGCATAACCGTATGCCGAGGGAATATTCACTCGAGAATACGAGAAATATCGGTATTATGGCTCATATCGACGCCGGGAAAACGACGACAACTGAGCGCATACTGTTTTATACTGGTAAAACACACAAATTAGGCGAAACCCATGAGGGCGCAGCCACTATGGACTGGATGGAGCAGGAACAGGAGCGTGGTATAACGATTACATCTGCCGCGACTACTTGTTATTGGCGCCATACCAGGATAAACATCATTGATACTCCCGGCCACGTAGATTTTACAGTCGAGGTTGAACGTTCACTTCGTGTCCTTGATGGTGCCGTCATGGTTTTTTGCGCTAAAGGCGGCGTTGAACCGCAATCAGAGATGGTTTGGCATCAGGCGAGCAAGTATAAAGTGCCGCGCCTGGCGTACATCAATAAGATGGACATCAACGGCGCTAATTTCTTCCATGTAATTGACATGATGCGTGAGCGTCTTAAAACAAACCCTGTTCCGATTCAGCTGCCGATAGGATGCGAGAGCAATTTCAAGGGGATCATCGATCTTATCGATATGGATGCTGTAATATATTACGATGATCTTGGCAATGACATGCGAGTCGAACCGATACCGGAGGACATGCGTGAGATTGCCGAAGAGTATCGTGTGAAAATGATCGAGGCTGTTATTGAGTCAGACGATGTTCTCTTTGAAAAGTTCTGCAATGAGGAGGAAATTACAAAGGAAGAGATTAAAGCTGCTATACGCAAAGAGACAATAGCAAATAAAATTGTTCCTGTTACTTGTGGTTCTTCTTATAAGAACAAAGGTGTACAGAAATTGCTTGACGCTATTGTTGACTATATGCCGTCTCCGCTTGATATTCCGCCAGTTCGCGGTATCAATCCAGAAACCGGAGATGAAGAAGAACGTCCAGCGGACGACAATGCACCTTTCTCTGCGCTTGCCTTCAAAATAATGACTGACCCATATGTCGGAAAACTTTGCTTTTTTCGCACATATTCGGGCACAATAAATGCTGGCGGCGTTGCATATAACTCAAGCAAGCGGGTCAAAGAGCGTTTTGCTCGTCTTCTTCAAATGCACAGCAATGATCGAAAGGATATCGATTGTTGTTATTCAGGTGATATTGCAGCGATAATAGGGACAAGAAATACGACGACAGGCGATACTTTTTGTGACGAAGCGCATCCCATTATACTTGAGTCAATGGAGTTTCCAGATCCTGTTATATGCGTTGCTATTGAGCCTAAGACTAAAGCCGGTGCAGATAAGATGATGATAGCTCTTGCAAAGCTTGCCGAGGAGGATCCCACGTTCCGCACATATATGGACGAAGAAACGGGACAGACAATTATTGCCGGCATGGGTGAGCTTCATCTTGAGATTATTGTAGATAGGCTTTTACGTGAGTTTAAGGTTGAGGCAAATGTCGGCAAGCCGCAGGTTGCGTATAGAGAAACGATACGCCGTGTAGCAACAGAAGATTATAAGTACGCACGTCAGACAGGTGGTCATGGTCAGTACGGTCATGTCAAGATTACAATAGAACCCACCGAGACTGGCAAGGGCTTTGAGTTCGTCGATGAGACGACTGGCGGTGTTATACCGAAAGAATATATCAAATCAATCGAGGAAGGTATATGCAGCGCTATGCAGGCGGGGTCGCTTGCAGGTTATCCTGTTGTTGATGTTAAGGCCACGCTTGTTGACGGTTCGTATCATGAAGTTGACAGTTCTGACATGGCATTTAAGATATGCTCTTCGATAGCTTTTAAGGAAGCTATGAAAAAGGCAGAACCTGTCCTGATAGAGCCTATAATGAAGGTCGTTGTTACAACACCTGAGGAGTATCTTGGCGAAATTATTGGTGATCTTAATAGCCGACGTGGCCAGATAGCTAATGTTAATTCAACACAGACAGCTCAACAAATTACAGCGATGGTGCCGCTTGCGTCGATGTTTGGATATGCTACGGCTCTGCGCTCATGTTCACAGGGACGTGCTGTCTATATAATGGAGCCAGATCACTTCGCAGAAGTTCCAAAGTCGATTTCAGATGATATCGTATCGACTCGAAGGTAACGAACAGAATCAATAAAATAAATTTAAATATTAACTTAAAATTCAGGAGGGACAAACCACCATGGCAAAGCAAAGATTCGAAAGAACCAAACCGCATGTCAATATAGGCACAATCGGCCACGTTGACCACGGTAAAACGACGCTTACCGCCGCTATTACGAAAGTCCTTTCGCTCGGAAATTATAAAGTCGAATTCATGTCATATGACCAGATCGACAATGCACCCGAGGAAAAAGCTCGCGGTATAACAATCAACACCCGTCACGTCGAATACGAGACAGCAAACCGTCACTACGCCCATGTCGACTGCCCAGGACACGCTGACTACGTTAAGAACATGATCACAGGCGCTGCTCAGATGGATGGCGCTATCCTCGTTGTTGCAGCTTCTGACGGTGCTATGCAGCAGACGCGTGAGCATATTCTTCTTGCGCGTCAGGTTGGCGTTCCCGCTATTGTTGTATTCCTCAATAAGACGGACCTTGTTGACGACCCCGAACTCCTTGATCTCGTCGAGATGGAAGTTCGCGATCTTCTCTCACAGTATGAATTCCCAGGTGATGATACTCCTTTCATCCGTGGCTCTGCACGTGCAGCTCTTGAATGCACATCAAGGGATCCGTCTGCTCCAGAATACGCATGCATCTTTGAGCTAATGAAGGCTGTTGACGAGTGTATCCCGACACCTGACCGTAAGGCTGATCTTCCGTTCCTTATGCCTGTTGAGGACGTTTTCTCCATCACTGGTCGTGGAACAGTTGCTACGGGTAGAGTTGAGCGTGGTACTGTCAGAATGGGCGACACAGTTGAAATCGTTGGCATCAGAGAAACTCGTTCGACGGTTATCACTGGTGTTGAAATGTTCCGTAAGCTCCTTGATAATGCCGAGGCTGGCGACAACGTAGGTCTTCTGCTTCGCGGTATCGATAAGAAAGGTATTGAACGCGGACAGGTTCTATGCAAGCCTGGTTCTATCCATCCGCACACAAAATTCTCAGGTCAAGTTTACGTTTTAACTGAGAAAGAAGGCGGCCGTCATAGTCCGTTCTTCACGGGATATCGTCCGCAGTTCTATTTTAGAACAACAGACGTCACCGGCGTTATCAGTCTTCCGCCAGATGTAGAAATGTGCCGTCCGGGTGACAACGTCAGTATGACGGTCGAGCTTATTACTCCGATCGCTATTGAGAAGGGTTTGCGTTTCGCTATACGTGAGGGTGGCAGAACGGTTGGATCTGGTGTTGTTACAGATATTATCAACAAATAATTCCGCCCGGCGAGGAACATATGATATACGGGAGCCGACTGGCTCTCGTATATCATATGTATATATAATATATAAATTAGAAGATTAAATGAATGCAGCATCTTTAATACAGTGATAAAGACGTAGCGTAGGTAAGGAAAGGCATATGATTAGTACAAATGCAAAGCGTATCAGTCTCCGCACGATAGCCAAAATTGGCATACTCGCAGCTGTTTCTTTTGTTTTGATGCTTTTTGAGGTTGTTATATTTCCGGCGGTGCCGTTTTATAAGGTTGATATTAGCCAGAGCGTCGTCATGATTGGTGGCTTTGCGCTTGGGCCTTTTGCTGCTGTCATAATTAATTTCATAAAAAGCCTTTTACATCTGACTGTTTCAAGTTCTGGTGGTGTCGGTGAAATTGCCGATTTCGTTACAGGCATATGTTTGACTGTTCCGGCGGCAATCATATATAAACGCAAAAAAACACGCGGCAGGGCGCTTATTGGCATGGGTGTCGGTATTATAATGATGACGACAGTAGCTGTCTTAGCAAACTATTACATACTGCTGCCGTTTTTCTCAAAAATGTTTCATATAGATATTGCTGATATAGTGGCGATGGGAACGAAAATGTTTCCTGCTATCGACAACGTCTTTAAATTTTTGCTACTATGCACAGCTCCTTTCAACTTTATTAAAGGTGTTGTATGCTCTTTGGTTTGCTATTTGCTTTATAAACGTGTCTCTAAAGTGCTTCATTCATGATTATAAATACTTGATACTATTGATACCTACATTTGATGTATGTCATATTAGCATCAGGTGCGAAGCATGGAAGAAATTATCTATTTTAGATAGATAAGTTAGTTCAAGGTAGCATAATATTATAGCACCACAAAGTTATTATTTTCTATGTATAAATAAAAAAATGGCTCAAAAAAAATGAAAGAAAGGGGTTGACAGAGGGAGTAGTGGATGATATACTAATAAAGCCGCTGCAAAAAAGGGGTCATTGGAGAGGCGGCGAGCTACCGAGAGCCGGGGGAGGCGTGGAGAGCTGAAGTATGGCGCTTGGTGGCAACAGATCCTTGAAAACAGAACAACAGAAGGATTAAGGAAACGACATTCGGAAAGAAGCCTGAGAAGGCTTCCGGTACGAAGGGAGAGATCTCGTTAATTCCAAAAGAGAAAAGATACTCG
>JAAYLD010000078.1 GCA_012522015.1 Clostridiales bacterium | reverse complement strand
CTGGTGGAACGCTGCTCAACCAAAAGTTTACGCCTTCTGTCCTCGCGGGTGAGGAGGGCAAGCGCAATCTTGCGGCTCTGATAAGAGCATATTTTGCGATGGATGGGCACCACATACAGTTTAACGTTATAGACCGGCAGACGCTTCTTGACGCTCAGGCGCATCCTGAAGAATATCGCGACCTCATCGTCCGTGTCGCAGGCTATTCAGATTATTTCCGCAATCTTTCCCGCACACTTCAGGATGAAATTATCGAACGCACTGAGCAAACGCTCAACTGAGTTGGGATATAATAAATTAAAAATTGGCCGGTGGCAACTGAAAGGCAAATTAAATGTATAAAACTGAAATGCACTGCCACAGCGCAAATGTCAGTACTTGTGCTCACGCTACGGCAGAGGAAATTGTTGAAAAATATACGGCTGCAGGTTACACAACGATAGTCAACACCGAGCATATCAATCCGTGGACATTCCCGCGTGATCTCGAGGTGCGTACGTGGGGTGAAAAGGTTTCATATTTCATCGATGGTTATAAAAAGCTGTGCGCAGCGGCTGAAGGGAAGCTGCATATCCTGCTTGGAGCGGAAATCCGCTTTTTCCGTGAGAATAACAGCGATTATCTCGTTTATGGTATAACAGAGGAGTTCCTGCGTGAATGCGGCGACGTCCGCGCACTTGACATAAATCGTCTGTCACACATTGTACGCGAGCATGGGCTTATGATATTTCAAGCTCATCCGTTCCGCCCGACAATGATGGTGACTGATCCGAGGCTGCTTGATGGCATCGAAATTGGTAATTTCAGTCCGTGGCATGAGTCAAACAATGAAATCGCTGAAGTCTGGGCGAAAAAGTATAACTTGCTCGGCATAACAGGTACAGACTTTCACAATTCCGAACATGAACCTGCCAGCGGGATAATAACAGAATACCCGATCTACGATAATGAAACGCTCCTCCGGACGCTTCGCGCCGGTGCTTATAAGTGTATATACCCGGAAGATGTCAAACCGGCGGATTAAAACGCTGATACAACAGCGCTTCGCAGGGCGGTTACAACCGCCCTGCGAAGCGCTTTAGCTTTAACATATGAGTCTAATTGTCTCTACTTTTATTTTTGCGATTTTCTTGTATTTTACCTCGAAGCCAATTAAGTGCCTCAGCAAGGCTGCCTATTTCATCAATAAGACCAACCTCAACAGCCTCCCTGCCGTCAATTATACTGCCTATATCATTTGCAAGCTCGTCCGTTTTCATTATAAGTGAACGGAACACCTCTTCACTTATATTTGAATGAGACGTGACGAAGCTTATTATACGCTTTTGCATTCTCTCAAGGTAACGGTAAGTTTGCGGCACGCCTATTATCATGCCGTTGAGCCGTACGGGATGCAGCGTCATTGTTGCTGATGGTACGATGAAGGATCGCTGCGCCGCGACGGCAAGTGGCACTCCAATGCTGTGACCGCCGCCGAGCACGACAGAAGCCGTAGGCTTTGTCATACCTGCGATAAGTTCAGCTATTGCAAGGCCAGCCTCGACGTCACCTCCCATTGTATTGATGAGTATGAGGAGCCCCTCGACTTCCTTATTTTCCTCCGCATCAAAAATGAGCGGTATAATATGCTCGTATTTTGTCGATTTTTGTGCTTCGGCTAGTAAAAAATGTCCTTCAATTTGGCCGACTATTGTCAGACAGCGCAGTGATTCGCAATGGTTTTTAGTATCGACTTTTCCATACTCAGAAATATCACCGGATTTATCATCCGATGTGCCGTTATATTCGCTTTCACCTCTGACATTTTTCATTTCATACTTTAAAAAATCCGCGTCGTCGGTCATGTGAAAAGTTCCTTTTCATATGTCATATAATAATCGCAAGCTATTATGAGTATTGTCAGAAGCTTGTTTTTTATGTACCAGAGTGTTATAATACAGCGGGAAGTTATAATTATAAGGAGTATTTAATAAATGGAGAAAAAAGTTCTTGTCGAGACGTCGGCTCGACACGTTCATCTGACAAAAGAGGCAATAGCAACTCTTTTTGGTGAAGGCTATGAGCTTACACCGAAAAAAATGCTATCACAGCCCGGTCAGTTTGCATGTGAGGAGCGTGTTACTATTGTCGGGCCGCGCGGCGAGATTAAGAATGTCAGCATTCTCGGTCCCGCAAGATCGGCAAACCAGGTCGAGGTTTCGTTTACTGACGCAAGAGCGCTTGGACTTACACCTCCGGTGCGTGAAAGCGGCGATTTAGTCGACAGCGCGTCTTGCAAAATAATCGGGCCTAAAGGCGAAATTGAAATACCAGAGGGCGTTATAATTGCAAAACGACACATACATCTTACCCCCGCTGATGCCGAAGCTTTTGGAGTAAAAGATATGGATGTTGTCAGCGTCAGGATAAAAAGTGAAGATCGTTCACTTGTTTTTGAAGACGTTGTTTGCCGTGTCAGCCCGAATTATTCGCTTGCTATGCACATCGACACCGATGAATCAAACGCAGCTCACGCTACCGGCGAAATTTACGGTGAGGTTATAACAGATTGACGATAGTATAATAACCCGTACAATATTAATAAAACTATAGGTATAAAAAGCTCCGGGTGCCGTATTAATTTTTTGCACTCGGAACTATATTTATTTGACAGTTTAAAAAAACAGGTAAACTAACTTGCCTGATTTTGTAGGGAAAACGCCCGCCACTTCTGCGGCGGGCGTTATAATATAAGCTATTGATTTTGAGATGGAATTTTGAGAGGGAAAGCTACGTATAGAGAGTTTGGCAATGATACGTTTCAAAGAAAGAGCGGGCGCAGCTGCCGGTCTTCGAGCGCAGCTTCAATTGCATCCGGCACGAGCGAAAAGTCAACGATAAGCGAATGTGGTTTCTTTACCGGATTATCTTGACGCATCGGCACAAAATAAATGTGTTTTCGCTGTAAAAGTGTACCGATATTGCGCAGGTTGGCTGACAGCGCGTCATTTGTTGCAAGCGCTATGACAAGCGGCCTGTCTCCTCGAAGATGTGCCTTTGCCGCCATGCAGACGGGTGTATCTGTTATAGCGCAGGCAAGCTTTGCGAGCGTGTTGCCGGTACACGGGCAGATAACGAGCACATCAAGCGGATCAATCGGGCCGAGCGGTTCCGCATCCTTTATGGTAAGGATAGCTTTGTTACCACACAAAGCTTCCGCTTTTTCTATAAGGTCAGCAGCTCGCCCGAAGCGTGTATTAATGCTTGCTGTGTTATAACTGAATATCGGGGTTATAGTATATTTACCTGACTGTGCAAGATTTGAGAGAACGGTAAGGGCGGCATCATGCGTACAAAAGGAACCGCAAAAAGCAAATCCTAATTTTAAGGGGCGGTCAATCATACGATTCCCACCATCCCCTCCCGGCGCAGCGCTGAGTAAATGCTTTCAAAAATAACTTCCCCAGCGGAGCGTGGTGCGTATCGGCCTGGCAGTGACTGTGCGCGTATGACTTCAATACCATGGGCGGATGCTTCGTTTATGTCAACTCCGAACGGATTTGAAGCAAGGTCTATGAAAAGCGTGGCAGCTGGAATATTCCGCACGTGTTCGTGGGTAAAAATGCGAGCAGGGACGGTGTTTATTATACAGTCATAACTGGATGTGAGATGCTGGGTGAACTTAGCCGCATCAAGTATGTTGACTGTATCGCATCCTAAAAGTGATGCCCGCGTGAGATCCGAATCGCTACGTGCGGCGATAGTAACTAAAGCGCCAAGCGCACTAAATACTGATGCCGTACATTTTGCGACTCGTCCCCAGCCTGTTATTAGGATACGCGAGCGGAAGACTCCTATGGGCAGCTTTTCCATATATATCATCAGCGCGCCCTCTGCTGTGAGAAGAGCGTTTTTTATTCTGACGGTTTCGTTATCAAAGTAATCGATGGTGAATATGCCGCATGTGCGGCAAGCTTCGGCAAAAGCGGGCGGTATTCTACCCGCAAGAATGATGGCATTATCAGGTATTATCCTGAGAAGCTCGGCGAGTGTTATGTTGCTGTTTGGACTGTTCAGGCTGACGCCGTCCATCGAAACGGGAAGCGGCAGTATGACGGCAGAGCAGCCGTCAATAGCGTCGGCGACATCTCCACAGACCGTAACAGAGGCCATGGTTGTCGGCAGGTTCCACACGTACACGGAGCAGCCCGCGTCCGCAAGGCGACCAGCGACGAACGACTGCCGGGCGTCGCCACCTAACAAGGCTATTTTTTTTCTGTCGTTCATTTTTATGACCATTCCTTTCCCGGGCGGGCTTATAGGCATGCGCGAAGCTAATACCGCGGCCGCCTACGGGGCAGCGGCCGCGCCAAAGCTGAATAAGACGCAGCCGTATACGATACATAATATGAAAAAAAAGAAGCCCGCGTGACTTGCGGGCATTGTAAGAGATTGTAAGTGTTATAATTAAACCAACATATTTTCAGCAGTTAAAGCAAATATAGGCACCCCTTGTGAATAAAAACGTTTTTCATACTCAGTCATAACATTATCAGGGGCGGGGCCCATTGCGTGCAGATTTTCCGTTTTATATATAACACGGAAAGGAGTTTCTGCAAGCTCTTCAAGCGTAAACGCGAAAAGGCCCTCATTATCCGTCTTTAGGTGAAGGCGACTACCGTTTACAAGAAGCGATGAATATATTGATAAAAACGCCCGATAAGTAAGCCGACGCTTATAGTGGCCTTTTTTTGGCCACGGATCGCAAAAATTTATAAAAATTTCCTCGATTGAATGCTCAGGAAACCAAAGCGGGGTGTTTACAACATTCCCAATGATAAAACGCACGTTGTCGGGCAGCGTGTGGTCTTTTGCAAGCATTGCTGCGCGTTTTTCAAGTGCAATAATAACTACGCTTTCAACACGTTCGATTGCATAATAAAGTTTATCCTTATTTCTTGCGGCTGTTTCACATATAAAATCGCCCTTGCCGCAGCCAAGCTCTAAACATACTGGACGTCCGTGAAGTTCGGGAGGAAATGGCGAATAAATACTTGTTGTGAGAATATTTTCAGGCGTTTTTACAATAAGATGTTCGCATGCAGCCATGCGTCTGTTCAAATTTTTCTTTTTTCTAACTCTCATATTGAAATATTGTACGCTTTTTGATAAAATAATATAAAAAATGTGCCGTGGCAAAATGTCGCTTCGGTCATGCGCCACCGTCCTCCCCATTATAGCACGACGGCGCGAATTTTTCCAGAAGAAAACCCGCGTAGGGGGACGCAGATTTGGACAGAAATCAATTTAAACGAATGCTTGCCGCCAAACTTGTGGCGAGAGGCTTGCCGCAGGATATCGCGGTGCGTGAGAGCGTAGCGTTTACAGCCACACTCTCAGACTCAGAGCTATCAACCGTCGCTAGGGCAAATAATCCCGACGCGGCGATCAGCAGCATAGCCGATGCAATAGTAAAGTCAAAATATGGCGGCGTTATGCAGCGAAATTCGGCATCTTTTTCACAAGCAACCGGTAGGACAAGCTCCTCCGATTTTTCATATGAAGACGAGGACAATTTGAGCACGATGCTTAAGGGTAAGACTCAAAGGAAAAAGCCGCAGCCGAAGCGGACAGTTGAGCGTACCCCGTTGGCATCGCGCCCGCAACCTCAGCGTCCACGTGACATATCGGAGCTGAATGTAACAAGGTCAGCGAGTCCTGAGGATGTGTCGCCACGTCAGGCACAAAGGCCAATCGTACGGGAGGGAAAAGCAGAGCTTGTCAGCCCATCGCCTGTACGCCGTATGGCGAGCCGCGGTGCTGGTCTTGAGGTAGCCGCAAAAGCACCCGGACCGTCTGGTTTAGTGGAGCCAGCAAAACAACCCCCGCAACGTCTGCCGCGACAGTTGGCGGGTGCTCGTCCATTACGGCCGGTTGAAAAATCGGATAGTCCATCAAAGAGCTTAGACCGAAAAATTCATAAGCCTGATCCGAACGCCGATTACACAAAGTTCTGGACGATTTTTATTTGCTCATCACCGCTGTGGGGCGCTGTGTTACTGTTCGGCATAACATTTTTTATTTTGCTTTTAGGCGCGCTTTGTGCTGCTGTTGTAGGGCTAATTATTGGGCTCGTTATATTTGTTGCAGGTGGGACAATCGTTTCGCTTGTTGGTATCATCTACGGCATAACTCAGCTGTTTAAATATGTGCCGATTGGACTATATGAGATAGGGCTTGGCATAACTGCTGGTGGTGTAGTGATGTATTGCGGGATTATCATGTATAACGCTGCAATTCGCTTTTTCCCGTATCTTATCCGCAAAACTGCCGCTCTCTTTATTTTTACCGCACGACGCACAGTCGAGCTTTACTACTATGTGAAGGGAGCGTGTGCTGACTTATGAAGCCTACATCATATATTTTCCTTGTCGTAGCAATAATAATATCGTGCATCGGACTGATCATTTGCCAAACTGCGAAAAAGAAGGCTGAAGCCGAGGGAATCGAGATATTTTCACAGACGCTCGATGAGAACAACAATTCAGTTTATACCTTCCCCTTTGGCGAAGGAGAAATATACGACAAAATTAATCTGACGCTG
Source organism: Clostridiales bacterium (assembly GCA_012522015.1). GTDB lineage: Bacteria > Bacillota > Clostridia > Oscillospirales > CAG-272 > DTU064. Next base: position 4,912 of record JAAYLD010000078.1, on the reverse strand, counting down.
GGGGACGCTGATGTCAATATAGTTGGCGGATATACAGAACCTTATATTGAGATAGTCAACATCAGAGAAGGTTCGTATATGATGACTACCTCAAACAGGATAATATCAATCGATACGACAATTGACATTAAGTCAATTTTAATGTTCTGGGAAAGCGGATATACGTTTAATGGTTTTCGCAACTACGTACACCGCATCAATGATGAAGAAAAAATAAATTTAAAGCAGGTCAATATATATCTGCCGGCTGACACAACCGTACATTCAATTGACATAAAAATTGAAAATGGTGATGTCTCCGTTACGAATCTTAATGCTGACATTGATTTGATGGTTGACATTAGACGCGGCGACGCTGAATTTTCGTCATTCACAACGTCATCCGGTGTTACGGCGGCAGTAGACGTTGGCAATGTCTATTTATATGAAACGACGCTTAATAGCTTCGACGCTACGATTTATACAGCCGGTGACGTTACGACACGCGCCTTTACCTTCAATAGAGTGAATGTTATCGGCAAAAATACAAGTGTTAACATTGATTCGACAAACGAACTTCTCTTATACGATATTAACCTTTCCGCTGTAAATGGAATGGTCATTATCGATGGAGAGGAGAAGGGGGGCACATATTATTATGATTCCTCCGATCCGTCAGGGCTTTCGGTTACAGTGACGACTTCAGGCGGAGATATAACAATGACGAAATCCGACTATATCCCGCTGAATGACATCGGCACCGATACCGATACAGAGTCAGATACAGAAAGCGGCGCAGACACAGGAGAAGCGGAGGAATAAAAACCATTTTATGAGGTTTTTGCGGCAATGTGAGCCCTCATATGGAGCGTGATTGTTGTGAGATACACATATAAAACGAAAAATACATGCTCAACAGAAGTCTCCTTTGACCTTGACGGAGGTATTGTGCACAAAGTTGAATTTATAGGCGGATGCAACGGGAACCTGAAGGCGATAGCAAAGCTTGCCGAGGGGGAGAGCGCCGAGCGCCTTATAAGGATACTAAAGGGCAATACCTGTGGTTCAAGAAAAACGTCATGTGCCGACCAGTTTGCTCTCGCACTTGAGGCGGCAATAGCCAAAGCGGAAGAGAAAAAGACCGAAGATAGTGCTCACATGGCCAGATAATAGAAGAAAAAACAAGCGAAGTTACATTTTTATAGCAAAAACAGTAATAGCAACAAAGCTCACCCGCAAAGGGTGAGCTTTTCGCGTAATAATGTCGGGGTGTTTTTGAAAAATGACGTGCGCATAGTTTGCAGTCCGTAGCAGTATTAAAATAAAAAAAGTCAAGGTGACAGGGATATAGCACAGCATAAGGCGCTGTAAGCACTCTTGGCATTGTCACTACTTACAGCAAAAAGCAAAGAGCCCTCAGATACCGATATTGTAAACACTGAAGCGCCTGCATTCTCGACAACAGTCTCGACTTCTTTGAGAGCGCGGCGCATTCCGTATCCACTTACAATAATGATGGCACACGGTGTGTAAAACGCGTCAATATCGCGCGCCGCAAGTAGGCGGGCGGCGCATTGTGCATTATCTGCGTCTTTATAAAGAAATGTATAACAACTGCCAGATGAAATTACGGCAAGAGGGCTATATGTGTCAATGATATACCGCGGGAGGTTGCAGCGTAAAAATGTTATAAGTGCGGCATTGTGTATAGCGCTTATTGTTTTCGCCACATAGCTCAAGCGCTCGCCCCCTACATCTGATGAAAAAACGCCGGTATGCAAAAGCTTCGGCGTTTTTCTTTTTTATCAATATTATATTATGCGGTAAAGGGAAATGGGTGCTTCCTTCGATAGGACAGAAGCGGCTCTCATTGCTTCTCCGTGCGGTGTGGCAGGGAAGATAAAAGCGGCAACACCGTCTGTCTCGACCTTAGCTGTAGGTATTCCGAAGGCTTGGCGTACGCTTTTTGCCATCGACTGCGGGGCGGTGACAAAGTGTGAGAAAATAGCAAGATTTGGGTCAAGAACCTCAGATGCACTGGCTTTTTCAAACGGTTTTATTCTGTTCTGAGTGCCGCGTATAATAGCTACAATGTCGGCAACAATACTTCCCGCAGTTGGATAACGTCCAGCGCCCTGACCGTAAAACATGAGATCACCGGAAACAGAAGCGGATACGAGAATGCCATTATATACGTCTTTGATATGAGCAAGCGGAGAAGAATAAGGTACAAAGCACGGTGTGGCAAAAACATTGATAGCGCCATTTTTTGTGTCTGTGTGTGCGATTAGCTTGATTGCGCCGCCGAGTTTTGCTGCTGCTACTATATCGGCGGGAGTGATAGAACGAATTGACTGCGTTGTTATCGCCGATGTCGGAAGAAGGTGTCCTGTGATAAGCGCTGTCAATATGCAAATTTTACGCTGCGCGTCAATTCCATCAATATCTGCGCTTGGATCTGCTTCAGCATAACCAAGGCGCTTTGCTTCAGCGAGGGCTTCTTCGAAAGAGCCGCCGCCCACGGCCATCTTTGTCAATATATAATTAGTCGTACCATTGACAATGCCGTCAATGGACGATATGGTTTCTGTACTTAGAGAAGTAGTTAGGGGCCTGATTAGCGGGATTCCGCCGCCCACACTTGCTTCAAATAAATAATGGACGCCGTGTGCTTCGGCTTCACGTAAAAATTCATCACCGTAGTTGGCGACGACCTCTTTATTCGATGTGACGACGTGCTTTCCGGCGCGAAGGGAGGCAATCGTATATTCGTATGCGGGGTGTGAGCCGCCCATCGTTTCAACTACGATTGAAACAGACGGGTCGTTTACAATAGTATTAAAATTACGTGTTACGCGATCTGCAAGCGGGTGTCCGGGAAAATCACGCAGATCAAGAATATACTTTATTTCAATATCATCATGTGCAGCGGCAGCGAGTGCCGCTTTATTTTTCATTATTACGTCGGCAACGCCTCCGCCGACAACGCCCATACCTAAAATTGCAATTTTTATCATATATACAGTTCCTTTCATGTATTGATAAGGAGTATATTTTTGTGCTTATAAGAAATTGACCGCGGCAAATAATATCGCCGTAACTATTTTCTTTCAAATAATATGCGCTTTATAAATTCACTTTATAAATGATTATATATTTACATTCAATAGTATATCATAATAAAACAGAGTGGGCAATAATGTTGCAAATAAGTTATTTAATTTAGAAGTAAGGTATGCTTTTTGTTTTGCTTGTGTCTTTACACGACGCTGTTTTTATGATACAATAACGCTTGCGACACCAAAAAGTGTCTGCATATCTGCCCGTGGCACAGTGGATAGCGCGCGAGACTCCGACTCTCGAGGTCAGCGGTTCAAATCCGCTCGGGCAGGGTACAAAAGCGGCGGGCGCAAATCGGTGAGTGTAAAGAAACAAGCATTGCAAAAGGGACGTACAACGTCCCTTTTGCTGTTTATAAAAAAGTGCAGCGCGATAAAGATTATCATAATATATTATATATTTATATTGATATTTACATCAAATCTTGACATAAAGGTTAAATTGTTTTAATATAAATTATTACAGAATAAAGCTGGAAAGATAGGAGTTAAGACACATGACAGATAAGTTATTTCCTGTTAGCATGAGAGCCCGCGACATCGTAGGTCTTGTTGTTTCTATATTAGTTTATTTGGTTATTGGAGGCGCTGTTACGACAGTGCTTGGATGGCTGTCTGGTTTGCTGCTAATAGGTTGGATTTTTAGAGTCGTTTCCGGCATAGTCGATCTTTATTGTCTCTGTGGCATAATAGTATCTGTGCTTGTTTATTTGAAGATTGTCAAATAAAACGTCATTTATACATTTTAAGGAGGAAAGGCAAAGCTCTTTCCTCTTTTTTTATTTTTGCAAAAGGGTTTTGTCATTATTTACTTATGTCTGTATATCATATGTAAAACATCTTTTACTGAATCAAAATACTTTTTTTATTTATAATAATGTTAAACATACAATTTGTGAACATTGTAAATACAATGTTTCTAAAATAAAAATTGGCAGTTATAATAATGTGAACGGTGATAATAATAATGACAGAGGACGCTGATGCGGACTCGATTTATATAGATGACAGGATATACCGAAAGAATTGGCGCATAGCGTTTAAAAAACGCGACGTTTGAATGCGTCAAAACGGACGGTGATATCCAAACAGGAGAAGAAACATGGCATCTAGAGGGAACAGAACACTCGTACCGGAAGCCAGAGCTGCTCTTGATAATTTCAAGATGGAAGCAGCAAGAGAAGTCGGCGTAACTCTCAACCAGGGTTATAATGGTGATCTGACATCGCGTCAGGCTGGTTCTATAGGCGGTCAGATGGTCAAGAAAATGGTTGAGAAATACGAAAACGAGATTAAGAACTCCAAGTAAGGGATCTATGGCATAAGGCCTCCGCTTTAGCGGAGGCCTTATGCTTTTTTATACTTTTATGTTTAATTTTTGCCTTTTATTATGCTATAGTAATTTTGTGATCGTAATTAAACATACTTATGTGATTGAAATAATCCTTATATAACAGTAATAATTTTAAAATTTCATGCAATTATTCGATAATAAAGTGAAGTATCAAGCTTTAGTATAAAACATCAACGAAGACAGATAATGATTCTCAAAAAAAATGAAAGAAAGGGGTTGACAGAGGGAGTAGTGGATGATATACTAATAAAGCCGCTGCAAAAAAGGGGTCATTGGAAAGGCGGCGAGCTACCGAGAGCCGGGGGAGGCGTGGAGAGCTGAAGTATGGCGCTCGGTGGCAACAGATCCTTGAAAACAGAACAACAGAAGGATTAAGGAAACGACATTCGGAAAGAAGCCTGAGAAGGCTTCCGGTACGAAGGGAGAGATCTCGTTAATTCCAAAAGAGAAAAGATACTCG